>NZ_JBHYGR010000069.1:0-12410 GCF_042738155.1 Kitasatospora sp. NPDC059088
GGGCGGGGGCCGGGGGCGTGCGCGGGGTGACCGGGGCGGCCGTGCGTTTCCCGCGGGTACACTGCCGGCCCGCCGGAGACCCGGGGGGGCCGTCGGAGCAGGTCCAGCGCCACGACTTCGTCCGTGTCGCCGATCCGGACGAAGTCGTGGGTCACCCGCGGATGTCGGTGGACTACCGGGAGACCGTCCGGCCGTCCTGGCTGCCGTTGTCGGTCGGGTACAGGTGCGCCCACGAGAGGGTGCACGGGAAGGTCCACCACGCGTTGTTGTACCCGGACTGGTACTTGTCGTTCCAGTTGAAGGAGTAGTAGTTGCCGCAGACGTCCTGGGCGGTGATGTAGAACTCCTCGTCGGTGTCACCGATGTTGACGTGCCAGCCGACGACGTTGTTGTTCGCGTAGACCTGGTACCACGAGCCGTGGCTGCTGCTGGCGCTGTCCGAGCCGCTGGAGGACGCGGACGCGGTGCCTGCCGCACCGAGCACCGTCGCGCCGGCGATGGTGAGCGCGACGAGGATCTTCTTCGCGTGCAAGGTTCTCTCCCTTGGTAGCTGGGGGTGGAGACGGAGCCCGTCGGCGTTTGCCCGCTCGCCCGGGTTCGGCCCGCCGGCGCTCATTCATCCGCACCGACGGCCCGTCCGAAAGCCCCGGCGCCGTACAGCGGACACCGGACGACAGACCCGGACGCCCGGGGGCTCCCCACGGTCGGCGCGGCGGCGCAGGCGAGGGCCCGGCCGGGGAGGCGATCACGAGTTTGCTCGTTCACACGCGCGCGACCACGTTCTTCCGGTACAACCTGACATGTCTGGACAGGCGTGGACGGGCAAGGCCCGTCCCACCTGTCACCGGGGGCAGACGGGAGGGCGTGATGGGCCAGGAGGACGAGGTTGCCGAGTTCCTCGACCGCTTGAGACAACTGCGGGCCCTCGCCGGCAATCCGTCGTTCCGGACGATGTCCAGGACGTCGGGAATCGTGTCGCACTCCGCCCTGCACGAAGCGCTAGCCGGCCGGCGGTTACCCACCTGGCCCGTGGTGCGCGAGTTCGTCAAGGCCTGTGGCGGCGACGAGGTGGAGTGGCGCCGGGCCTGGGCCGCAGCGGCGAACCCGGCGAGAGGGCCCGGCCGCCTCCCGCCCGACGCCGCCCACGAGGCGGACCACCCGGTCGAGCAGCCCGCCGGACCCGCCGAGCCGCTCGGCGCGACCGGCTCGCCCCGGCCCGCGCCCGTGCCGGGACGGAGGTGGTTCGGGCGGCGCGGTGGGGTGGCGTCCCACGGAGCCGCCCTGCTGGCGGGCATCGTCATAGGCGCCGTCACCGGCTACGTCGTCGGCAGCCCTGCCTCCGCCCAGCGGGAGGTGACCGCAGCGCAGCAGTGCCAGGACGCGATCAGTGACGACGGCGTCCAGCAGCCGCTCGCGGCCCACGGTCAGCGGGCCCTGGACGCCGCCGACCCCGCACCGGCCGGCCAGTCACCGGGCACACCGGCCTGGGTCGGCCGCCCCGGCGCGGAGGCTCACATCCTGACCGGCACGAGCGCCACGGTCCCGATCACCCAGAACGTGGCCGCGGGCGACGCACTCATCGTGTCGATCATGCTGACGTCCACCTGCCCGGCCCCACTGACCGTCACGGACAGCCGCGGCAGCCGCTACCAGCTGGTCGCGGACGTGTTCGACACCCGCCACCACCGCGTGGCCATCCTCGCCGCGTTCGACGTGGCCGCCCTCTCGACCGCCGACCACCTGGCGGTCACCTACGTCACCGCCAGTAAGTACCACGTGGTCGTCGACGAATACCGCGACATCCACTCCGTGGCTGCTCGGGCGACCGGTCTCGGGGAGTCCGGAGGCACCAGTTTCGGCATCACCGGCCCCACCTGCCGGGCGGGCCAGCTCCTCGTCGGCGCCGTGGGTTCCAACAGCGGCACCGGCCCGCTGTTCGAACCCGGCTGGGCCGACCTGCCGACGGTGAAGTTGTCGTCCTACTGGCTGACGACCGGCTACCAGCTCGTGCGGACGCCGGGCCCCTGCTCCCTCTCCGGAGCCACGACCGCCCAGTGGGGCGCGGTTCTGGCCGTGCTGCAGTAGGACCGCTCCGACCCCCGAACCAGCTCACTGGCCGGGCCTCCGTCGAGGCCTCTCGCACCTGCCCTGACCACGGGTCTTTACTCGTTCTTGGTCATACGCCATGCTCGTGGCAGGGAACGCGAGTGGAAGCGGCGGGCGGAGGGTCGGTGACGGGGACACGAATACCGCGGGCGGCGGCGCCACGGGTGTCGCCGCCCCGTGCTGCCGAGGACCGTGGTGTCGAGGGCCGCGCTGCCGATTGCCGGACGGGCGCGGATCGGATCGTCCGCGCCGGTGTGCACGAGCTGCGCGGCTCCGGGCCGGCCGTGCTGCGCTATCCCGCCGGTGACCTGTTGGTCGTCACCGGGCTGCCCGGCAGTGGGAAGAGCACCCTGATGCGCCGCAGTGTCCGCGCCCCGCTGGTGGATTCCCAGCTGGTCCGCGAGGAGTACGCGTCCCGGCTGCCCGGCCGCCTCCCGTACGCGCTGTACCGTCCGCTGGCCCGGCTCGCGCACTACCGGCGGCTGCGCCGGGCGGTGCTGGAGGGCGGGCCGCTGGCCGTGCACGACTGCGGCACGCTGCCCTTCGTCCGGTCCTGGCTGGTGCGGGCCGCCGCCCGGCAGGGGCGCCGGGTGCACCTGCTGCTGCTCGACGTGGACCCGCGGGAGGCCTGGGCGGGTCAGCAGCGGCGCGGCCGGTGGGTCTCGCGTTACGCCTTCGCCCGGCACCGGGGCGCGGCCGCCCGGCTGCGCGGGCTGCTGCTCGGGGCGGGGCGGCCGCCGGTCGGTTGTGCGTCGGCCGTGGTACTCGACCGGGGTGCCGCGCGCGCCCTGCGGGAGATCGACTTCTCGGCGTCGTAGTGTCGGGCGGGTCCGCGCCGGGCGCCGGTCGCCGGTGGACGGGCCCGAGGCGCGGCCGATGCCCCGTCATCTCCCCCCGCCCCCTCCCTGGTCATCTCCCCGTCAGGAGCGCTGATGCGCCGTACTGCCCGGGTGCGCTCGCGTGCCCCCCGCCTGTTCCCCTGCGCCGCCGCGCTGGTCGCCGCGGCCGGTCTGAGCCAGTTCGCCGCCCCGGCCCCGCACCGTACGGTGGCGGCTGTCTGCGACGGTACTGCCGCCGAGACCGCCGCCGATGCAGGTGTCGACCCCGCCGCCCGGAAGCCGGCGGGCAGTCAGGCGGGCCGGGACCCGAACGCCGTGAGCGCCGACCGGGCCCGGGCGATGCAGGCGGACCTGGAGCACCGGCTCGCCGCGCTCGGCCCCGCCCACGTCCCGCTGGCCGCCGAACCGACCACCATTCCGGTGTACGTCCACGTGATCCACTCCGGGGACGCCGGCCGGCTGGGCGAGGGTGCGGTGGCCGCCCAGATCGACCACCTCAACGCCTCCTACGGCGGCCAGGGCGAGGGCAACACCCCCACCGGATTCCAGTTCGCGCTGGCCGGCACCGACTGGACCGACAACGCCGGCTGGTACTCCGGCATGACCCCCGGCTCCGCCGCCGAGCGGTCGATGAAGAGTGCCCTGCGCAAGGGCGGCGCGGGCACCCTCAACCTCTACACCGCCCACCTCGGCCAGTCCCTGCTCGGCTGGTCGACCTTCCCCGACGTCTACCGCTCGAACCCGGTCGACGACGGCGTGGTGGTCCTGGACGACTCGCTGCCCGGCGGCCCCGCCACCCACTACAACGAGGGCAACACCGCCACCCACGAGACCGGCCACTGGCTCGGCCTCTTCCACACCTTCCAGGGCGGCTGCCTGCCCCCGGGCGACTACGTGGACGACACCCCGCCCGAGCGCAGCGCCGCCTACGGCTGCCCCGAGGGCCGGCACACCTGCCCGGGCGGCGGGCTCGACCCGATCCACAACTTCATGGACTACAGCTACGACTCCTGCATGACCCAGTTCACCCCGGGGCAGGTCCAGCGGATGTCCAACTCATGGGCTGCCTACCGCAGTTGAACAGGAGTGGAGCGGCCGAGGTCGATCGAGCTCGGCCGCGGGCCGGAGCAGGAGGCCGGTCAGCAGCAGACGTGGAGGTAGAGGAGCGTCCGGCCGTCGGCGGCACGGAACTCGTACGCGTGGTGGTCCTCGGCGAGCGCCTCGAGCCAGGCGGCCGGACGCTCCTCGGGGGTCAGCAGCACCGGGACCAGTGCCTCCGGGAAGTCCTCGTGCCAGCCGTCCCAGCCGCCCAGCGTCATCTCGTCGGCGCCGGCCGCCAGCCGCTTGGCCAGCCGCCGGTCCAGCGGGCCGCGGGCCAGCCGCCAGTAGCAGCCCAGGGCGTCCTGGAAGCCGCCGGCCGCCACGGGGGTCAGGCGGTACGGTCCGGCGCTTCCGTCGGCGGGCGGCAGGGTGGCGGCGACCTCGGCGATGACCTCGGCGAAGCCGCCGGCGCGGCGGCGCGGTTTGCTCGGCATGGGGGCATTCTCGCGGGCGGTGCCGGTCGGCGGCACCCGAATTGAATGCGGAACGCCGGGTGCGGCGTGGCAACTACCGGGTGCATGCCCGATTTGATCTATGTTCGAATGATTGGTGCCGAGCAGGAGTGACCGAAGGAGCAACCGCATGAGTGCCCACACCCGGATCGTCGTCGGCGTCGACGGCTCGCCCGCCTCGGAGCAGGCGCTGCGCTGGGCGGTCGACTACGCCAAGGCCGTCGGCGGGACGGTCGACGCCGTCACCGCCTGGGAGTACCCCGCCTTCTACGGCTGGGGCGGGACGGCCGTCCCCACCGGGGAGTCCCTCAACCCCGAGGAGCTGGCCGGCCAGACCCTGGCCGAGAGCGTCGCCAAGGCCGTCGGCACGGACCCGGGGGTGCCGATCGCCGAGAGCGTGCTGCCCGGCAACGCGGCCGGCGCCCTGCTGCAGGCCGCCAAGGGCGCCGCGCTGCTGGTCGTCGGCAGCCGCGGACTCGGCGGCTTCTCCGGCGTGCTACTCGGCTCGGTCAGCCGCCACGTCACCGAGCACGCGCCCTGCCCCGTGGTCGTGGTGCGGGAAGGCCAGGTCGAGGCCCCGTAGTCGAGGCGCGTAGCGGCGAGGGGCCGGTGCCGCACCGGGCCGCCGCGCGGACCAGAATGGAGACATGCCAGAAGGTGACTCCATCTACCGCGTGGCGGCCCGGCTGCACGAGGCCCTCGCCGGTCAGCAGCTGACCAGCGCCGAGCTGCGGGTGCCCGCGCACGCCACCGCCGCGCTCGCCGGGCGCCGGGTCTTGGAGGTCCGCCCGCGCGGCAAGCACCTGCTCACCCGCATCGAAGGCGGGCTCACCCTGCACACCCACCTGCGGATGGACGGCCACTGGGAGGTCTACCGCCCCGGCGAGCGCTGGACCGGCGGCCCCGCCTTCCAGATCCGCGCCGTCCTCGGCACCGAGCACGGCACCGCCGTCGGCTACCGGCTGCCCGTCGTCGAACTGCTGCGCACCACTGACGAACGGCGGGCCGTGGGCCACCTCGGCCCCGACCTGCTCGGCCCGGACTGGGACCCGGTCGAGGCCGTCCGTCGCATCCTCGCCCGCCCCGCCCGGCCGCTCGTCGAAGCCCTGCTCGACCAGCGCAACCTGGCCGGGATCGGCAACGTGTACGCCAACGAACTGTGCTTCGTCGCCGGGGTCACCCCGTGGACCGAGGTCGGACAAGTGCCGCACCCCGACCGGCTGGTGGAGCGGGCCCGGCAGATGCTGGAGGCCAACAAGCTGCGCCCCGGCCACATCACCACCGGCGACACCCGGCCCGGCTACCGGCACTGGGTCTACGGCCGGGCGGGCCGCCCCTGCCCGCGCTGCGTCACGCCCGTGCTGACCGGACGCCAGGGCGAGGCCCCGCGGGACCGGGCGGTGTTCTGGTGCCCGTACTGCCAGCGCGGGCCGGCCCCGGCCGCCCCGGCCGCAACGTCCGCAACATCCGGCGCGCCCGCCACGTCCGCCAGGTCCGCTAGGTCCGTTCGACCAGGGCGGGGTGCCGCGGGTCGTCCACCCGTACGGTGAGGTCGGCGGCCTCGGTCGGCCCGGTCTCCGCCTCGTAGCGGGCGAAGGCGGGCAGCGTCCACTGCTCGTCCGCCGGAGTGCGGCGGGCCAGCGCGGCCGGGGTGAGCGCCAGGTGGACGCTCAGTTCGAGCGGCAGCCAGCGGCCGAGCAGCAGGGCGCCGTCCAGCAACAGCACGCCGCCGGGCGGGAGTTGGACGTACGGGGCGCGGGTCGAGCGGTCGGTGGCCGGGTCGCGCAGCGAGGGCAGCACCCGGCCGGTGCCGCCCGGCTCCAGCGGGTCCAGCACCTCGCGCAGCAGGGCGCCGTCGTCCAGCCAGAGGTCGTGGAAGGCGTCCGCGTCCCGGTGGCCGTACTCCAGCCGGATCGAGGCCGGGCGAAGGAAGTCCGCCGCCGACACCCGCAGCGCCGGGCGGCCGCGCAGCCGCAGCGGCTCCACCAGGGCGTCGGCGAGCAGCCCGGGCCGGGCGGCCGCGGCGCCGTCCACGGCGACCCGCAGCCACCGCTCGCCGGCGCCGGGCAGCTCGCTGATCCGGTCGGCGAGCAGCTCGGCCAGCTTGTCGGGGGAGATCGGGTGTACCTGCACCAGCACATCCTGCCGCCCGGGGCGCTCCCGGCCCAGCTGTTTCAGGCCGGCGGTTCAGGCCCGCGCTCTCAGGTCAGCGGGAGCGCGTGCAGGACGTCGTCGTGCCCGGCGAAGAGGCGGGAGCCGTCGGCGGCGAGGTTCCAGACGTCCTTGCCCGGGCCGGAGTCGTGGAAGGTCCACCCCGGCGTGCCGGTCGCGGTGTAGATCGCCGCCACCCCGCCCGCCGCCGGACCGGGCACGTACAGCGTGCCGCCGACGACCAGCGGACGGCTGCGGTTGTCCAGCAGGAACGGCAGCTTGACGGACCAGAGCACCGCGCCGGTCCGTGTTTCGAGGCAGGTGACGACGCCGTCGTTGCGCAGCACGAAGACCCGGACGGTGTCCGGGACGGGCGGCAGGGCCCGCCAGGACTCCCCCCGGGCGGCGGTGTGGTTCCAGGCCGGCTTGCCGTCGGGGCCCAGCAGGTACACCCCGCCGTTGCTGTCGGGCACGAGGAAGCTCGTCCCGGAAGCGACGCACCAGCCGAAGTCCTGGGTGACGGCGGCGGTCGACACCTCCTCGCCGGTGGTGGCGTCCCGGACCACCAGCTCGAGGCGTTCGCCGGTCGACCGGACGCAGGCCAGCAGGTTCTTGTCGTAGGGGGCGGTGGCGGCGGCGGGCCGTTCCTGGTGGTCGACCGCGACGGACCAGAGCAGGGAGCGCCGGTCCAGTTGTACGGCGAAGATCCGGCTGCTCGGCGCCGAGCTGTCCGAGCGCGGCCAGCTCAACAGGCAGCCGTAGAGGACGCCCGCGCTCAGGCAGGTGAGCTGGACGTCACCGTCCAGCTCCTCGGGCAGCGCCAGGCTCCAGTCGGCGGTCGGGTCGGTGAGGTGGTGGGCGTCCAGGTGGCCGCGGGAGGTGGCGGTGAACAGGTAGTCGCGCCAGACCGCGATCTTTCCGGCGGGCAGTTCCAGGTCGCTCGGCCAGTCCTTGGGTGCCGGCGGGTCGAACACCAGCAGCCGTCCGGGACGACCGGTGCCCGGGTCGAGGGCCTGCCACCCCGCCTTGGAGAGGAAGGCCGGCCCCTGGGGCGCGGCGAGCAGCCGCTCCGGGGTCATCACCTGCGGGCCCCGGTAGGTCCACAGCGGCGTCGGCCCGGACAGTGCGGTCGGCTGCGGCCGGCTCGGCGACGGCGTCGGCGTCGACCCGTCGCCCTCCACCCGGCCCAGCGCCCACGCCGCCCCGCCGGCCGCCAGCACCCCGGCCCCGATCAGCAGCCCGCGCCGGCTCAGCCGGGGGCGGTCACCGTCCGGACCCCCACCGCCGAGCACGTCCCCGGGCACCGCGTCCGCACCGTCCGCCTCCCCGTCCCACTGCCAGGCGGCGTCCTGCACCGGCCCCTCGGGCGACTTCATCCGGTCCTCACTCCCACCCCCGGCGGCCACCGTGCCACCACCTGCCGGGGAGGATATCGAACGGTCCCCGAACCATCCCAAGCCGCGACCTCGGCCGCACTAGGCTGCGCCCGACACAACGAGTACCGGCCCGCCCAGGAGGCCCGAGGATGTCCACCGTGACGGCCGAGCAGTACGACGGCTGGACCGAGGAGCAGTGCGCCGACGTGGAGATCGTCGGCGGGGTGGTGGTCGCCCGTCCGAGCCGCTCGGCCCGCCACAACCGGATCGCGCGGTTGGTGGCGAACGCCCTGGACGACGCGGGCGGGGCCGACTGGAACGCCGACTGCGGCTTCGACCTGCGGCTGCGGGACGTGCCGCTCGACAACCGCTGCCCGGACGTGGTGGTCTACCGGGCCGACACGGTCGAGGAGATGCCGGCCAGGCCGGAGCACGTGCTGTTGTTGGTCGAGGTCGTCTCACCGGGCTCGGAGACCACCGACCGGCTGGTCAAGCCCGACCAGTACGCGAAGGCCGGAATTCCCTTCTACTGGCGGGTCGAGCAAGCGGCGGGCCGGGTGCCGGTCGTCCACACCTGTCCGCTGGACGAGGCGAGCCGGGTGTACCGGGCCGGGGAGGTGTTCACCGGACTGGTGAAGGCCGCGGTGCCGTTCCCGGTGGAGGTCGACCTCACCGATCTGCCGTAGCGCGTCACCCGCTCGGCGGAGCGGTTCGCTCGGCCGGGTGAGGGCGTCCGTGCCGGGGCGGGTGGGGCCGGTGGGCCGGCCGGGGCGGGCGGGGCTCGCCTTGACACGGTTCCGGGCCGGACGTAGCAAGGGAGCATGCGCGATCCGCGGCCGACCGGCGGGGACGCCGAGCCGGTCCGTGCGGCGGGCCCGGAGGCGGCGCACGCGCGGGACGAGCTGTTGGCGGAGGCCGTCCGGGAGGTGCTGGCGTCGACCGCGGCGTACGGGGCGATGGTGCACCTGCGCTCGCGGGACGGGCGGTCCCTGGTGCTGCGGACCCTCGCCGGGGTGCCGCTGTCGATCATGAGTCCGTTCCGCCGGGTCGCGGCGGCCGGGCCGCTGCCGGTCGCGGTCTGCTTCCGCACCGGGCGGACCGTCACGCTGTCCGACTCCGAGGACATCGTGCGGCGCTTCCCGCAGCTGGCCGTCGGGCTGCCGTACGACTTCGTCTCCGCCTGCGTGCCGGTGGGGCACGGCGGGGAGCGGTTCGGGGTGCTCAGCGTGCTGTGGCCCGCCTCGGACGACGGGGTGCCGGACGGGGACGGCGGGCGGCCGGAGGCGGTCGCCTCCCGGCTGGGCGCCGGGCTGGCCGGGGTGGCGGCGGCCGGGCAGCCGGTGGAGCCGGCCGGGGACGCCGCCGTGGTGGAGCTGTCGCCGCCGACGGCGGTGACCACCCGGGTCGGGCTGTTCGACTGGGACGTGGCCAGTGGCGCGCTCGCGGCGGACGTGCAGTTCCGGGAGATCTTCGGCTTCGCGCCCGGCGAGTTCGACGGCACGGTGCGCTGCCTGACCGGCCGGATCGCCCCCGGCGACGTGCCCGAGTTCCGGGCCGCCGCACGCACCGCCCTGGAGCACGGCGAGGTGCTGGCGGCCCGGGTGCGGGTGCTCGGAGCGGCCGGCCGCCCGTACCCGGTGGAGCTGTGGGCCCGGGTGCCCGGGGCGATCTCCGACGGCGGGACCCACCTGGTCGGCGCCGTCCTGGACGTCCGTGCCCTGACCGCGGCGGCCGCCGCGGTCGAGCGGCTGCACGAGGGGCTGCTCTCGCTCGACCCGGACGGTCTGATCAGCTACGTCAACCGGGCCGCCGAGCCGCTGCTCGGGGCCGGCGCCGAGGAGCTGGTCGGACACCACCCCTGGGAGGTGCTGCCCTGGCTCGCCGACCCCTTCTACGAGAACCGCTACCGCGCCGCCCTGCTCTCCCAGCAGCCCACCGCCTTCCTGGCCGTCCGTCCGCCGGACGGCTGGCTCGCCTTCTCGCTCTACCCCGACCCGCACGGCGTCACCGTCCGGATGGTCGCCGCCGAGGCCCCGCCGGGCGCGGCCGAGCCGCCGACCGCCCTGGCGCCGCCCGCGGCCACGGCCGGTGCGGGCACGGGCGGCGTCGGCGGCACCCACCACCTGCTCCAGCTGGCCAGCGCGCTCACCGAGGCCGTCACCGTGCGGGACGTCTGCCGGGCGGTGGCCGAGGAGATCCTGCCGGCCTTCGGCGGCCAGGAGCTCGCCATCTACGGGGTGCGCGAGCAGCGGCTGCACCTGGTCTCGCAGAGCGGCTACCCCGACGGCTTCCTGGACGGCTTCGAGGGCACCCCGCTGGACGCCCGGGTCCCCGGCGCGGAGGCGCTCAGCACCGGCACCCCGATCTTCTTCGAGTCGGTGCGCGAGCTCGCCGCCGCCTACCCGGGCCTGGCTCTGGACGAGATGGGCGCCTGGGCCTTCCTGCCGCTGATCGCCTCCGGCCGCCCGGTCGGCAGCTGCATCCTCGGCTTCGACCGGGCGCACCCCTTCACCGTCGAGGAGCGCGGACTGCTCACCGGCCTCGGCGGCTTCATCGCCCAGGCCCTGGAGCGGGCCCGGCTGTACGACGCCGAGTTCGCGCTGGCCCGCGGCCTGCAGCAGGCCCTGCTGCCGCACCGGCTCCCGCAGGTGCCCGGCATCCGCACCGCCGCCCGTTACCTGCCCGGCACCCAGGGCATGGAGATCGGCGGCGACTGGTACGACGCGATCGTCACCGGCGACGACCTCACCCTGGTGATCGGCGACGTCGAGGGCCACAGCGTCGGAGCGGCCGCCGCGATGGGCCAACTGCGCAGCGCGGTCAGGGCGTTCGCCAGTGGCGGCGAGCCGCCCGGCCAGGTGCTGGCCCGCACCAACCGGCTGCTGCTGGACCTCGACCCGGGGCTGCTCGCCAGCTGCTGCCTGGTGCGCCTCACCCCCGCCGACGGCACCGTGCGGATCGGCCGGGCCGGCCATCTGCCGCCGGTGCTGCGGCACCCGGACGGCCGGGCCGAGGCGCTGTACGTGCCGGGCGGGCCGCTGCTGGGCGTGGACGACGGGGCGGCGTACCCGGTCAGCGAGCTGCGGCTGCGGCCCGGGTCGCTGCTCGCCCTCTACACCGACGGGCTGGTGGAGGACCCGGCGCTGGCGATCGACCAGGGGGTGGACCGGCTGCGGGCGGCGCTGGCGCACGGGCGGGCGGGGGAGGCACTGGAGGAGCTCGCCGAGCGGCTGCTGCGCGAGGTCGGCTCGACCGGGCGGGTGGACGACGTGGCGCTGCTGCTCACGGCCTTCGGGACCGACGGCGGGGTGGGCGGCCCGGGCGGCGGGACGGACGGCGGGGTGGGCGTCGGCCCGACCGGCGCCGGAGCGGCGACTTTCGTCGGCCCGGGCTGCGACGAAGGGTGACCGCGGCCGGGGCGGCCGCCCGGTTAGCCTCGACGGGTGGAAGCAATCGCACGGGCCTGGTCGACAGCGGTACGGACGGCGCTCCCGGGGCCCTGGCGCCCCCGGCGAGTGGTCGGCGAGGCCGTGGCGGCCCTGCTGATGGGCGCGCTGGCGGCCCTGCTGGAGCTCGCCGCCGCCACCGACCTGGCGGTGCCCTTCGGGCTGGCCGTCGCCGCGCTGTGGCTGCTGCGCCGCGGCTTCCCGGCGACGGTGCTGGTGCTGACCGGGACGCTGGCGGGCTGGTCGCTCGGGCCGTTCCCGCTGCTGGTCTGCGCGGGCTGGGTGGCCGGGGCGCGGATCGGCCGGGTGTGGCGACTGGTCGGCGCCTTCGTGCTGAGCTACCTGATGTTCTCCATGTTCGGGATGCTCAAGGACGGCGCCTCGTACTCACCCAAGCTGATCATCGGCTTGTCGCTCGGCATCTTCCTGGTATTCGCGGGTCTGCCCGCCCTCTACAGCCGCTACCGGGCGCAGCGCCGCGCCCTGCTGGACGCGCTGCGTGAGCGCAACGACCAGCTGGTGCGCGAGCGGGCGATGGTGGTGCACCAGGCCCGGCTACGGGAGCGGCACCGGATCGCCCAGGACATGCACGACAGCCTGGGCCACCAGCTGGCGCTGATCTCCGTGCACTCCGGCGCGCTGGAGGTGGACCGCACCCTCAGCGACCGGCAGCGGGAGGCGGTCGGGGTGCTGCGGCAGGCGGCGGTCGCGGCCATGCGCGAGCTGCGCGAGGTGGTCGGGGTGCTGCACGACGAGTCGACGGCGGTGCCGCCCGCGGTCGTCGGCGCCCCGGGCGCGGCGGGGTCGCGCGGCGGGGTCGACGGGATCGGGGGGTTGGTGGAGTCCTCCCGGGCGCCCCGGGGGGGGGGGGTGGGTGTTGGTCGGGTCCTCGGTCCACGGCCTGAGCTGGGGGGGGTTGTGGCTGCGCCGCCCGTCCAA
>NZ_JBHYGR010000069.1:12420-15557 GCF_042738155.1 Kitasatospora sp. NPDC059088
GGCGCGCGCGGCCCCCCGCGCGGGGGGGGGCGGGGGGCGGGTCGCCGCTCTCGGGGGGCTGGGGGACGCCCCCCGCGCCCCCGGGACGGTGGTGGAGCTCTGCGTCGAGGGGGAGCGGCGGCCGCTCGCGGCGGCGGTCGACCACGCGGCGTACCGGATCGTGCAGGAGGCGCTCACCAACGCGCACAAGCACGCCCCCGGCGCGCCGATCGCGGTCGCGCTGCGGTACGAGCCGGACGCGCTGGTGGTGGAGGTGACCAACCCCCGCGCGCCGGAGCTCGTGGGCGCGCGCTCCGGCGCGGGGCCGGTGGTGAGCGGCGGACAGGGGTTGACCGGCCTGCGGGAGCGCGCCCGGCTGGTCGGCGGCATGGTGCACGCGGGCCCGACGCCCGAGCAGGGCTTCCGGCTGGCCGCCGTCCTCCCCTACGAGGGGGCGGAGGCCGAGGGCGCCGCCGCCCTGACGGCCGAGGAGGAGTGGGCGGCCGGCGGGCTGCCGCCGGTGGACGGCGGGCAGGACGGCCGGCGCCGCCCGGCGCTGGGCTGCGCGGCCGGGGTGGGGGCGGTGACGCTGATCGTGGCGGGCCTGGTGGCCTGGGGTGTGGTGGCCTTCCTCCGGGGCGCCAGCGACTCGACGGTGCGGCAGTCGGTCTACGACCAGATCCGGGTGGGCGACTCGCGGGGCGAGGTGCTGAAACAGCTCCCGCCCGGCAACGACTTCTTCACCTCCGACTTCCAGTCCGCCGGGCCGCCCCGGCCGGAGGACTCGCACTGCCGCTGGTACTCGCTGGCGAAGGAGGGCCAGGGCGACTCCTGGTCGGACGACCACGTGGCGCGGTTCTGCTTCAAGGGAGGGGTGCTGGTGGAGAAGGTGGAGTACACCTCCAAGGGCTGAGGTCGGCCGTCCGTCGTCGCGGCGCCCGGCCCCGGCCCGCTCTCCCCGGCCCCGGGCGGGAGGAGGGTGCGGCCGGGATGTGAGGATGGAGTTCCAGCCGCACCACCGTTCGAGGGGAATGACCAGCGTGATCCGAGTCCTCGTCGCCGACGACGAGCCGCTCATCCGGGCCGGGATCAGGATGATCCTGGGGTCGGCCGAGGACATCGAGGTGGTCGCGGAGGCCGCCGACGGCCGGCAGGCGCTGGAGCTGGCCCGGGCGCACCGGGTGGACGTCGTCCTGCTGGACATCCAGATGCCGGTGATGGACGGACTGACGGCGCTCGGGGAGCTCGGCAGGGTCGCGCCCGGCGCACGGGCGATCATCCTCACCACCTTCGGGGAGCGCGAGAACGTCCTGCGCGCCGTGACCGAGGGCGGCGCCGGGTTCCTGCTCAAGGACACCGCGCCGAACGAGCTGATCCAGGCCGTCCGGGCCGCGGCCGGCGGGAACGCCTTCCTCTCCCCGGCCGCCACCCGGCACATCGTGGACTCGCTGGCCGCCGGGCGCAGCGGCTCGGCGGCCGCCCGCGGCGCGCAGGCGCGGCGCCGGCTGGAGGTGCTCACCGGGCGCGAGCTGGAGGTGCTGGCGCTGCTCGGGGAGGGCCTGTCCAACGCGGACGCGGGGGCCCGGATCCACATGAGCGAGGCGACGGTGAAGACCTACGTCAGCCGGATCCTGGCCAAGTTGGGCTGTGAGAACCGGGTCCAGGCGGCGCTGCTGGCGCGGGACGCGGAGCTCGACGGCCGTAGCTGAGCGGGGTCGCGTGGTCACGGTGGGTGTCGCCGGTGACGGATGCCACTCAATCGGTGGTCCGAATCGGGAACTCCGGATGGACTGGTGACGGTCCGTCATCTTCCGATTGCGGACGGTCGATGGTGTGCGGGAGTCCACGAACGGACAGATGTGAGCGCGGGCACGGAAATTGATCGTTCGATCTTTAAAATGCGGTCAAACCTGGTCGAACCGGGCGCCGTTTCTTGATCGATACCGCCGGTAACAGTCAACTGACCTGCGAGAACCAAGAATTGCTTGCTGAGCCCCGGATGTGCCCCTAGCTTTCTTGGCGGCGCAACGAGCGCCACCCGGGTTCACCCCGACGCACGGCCCGCCGACTGACCCCCGGCGCGAGGGCGGTGCCCGCCGACGACACCGGCCCGAACGGGCCGTCGGCGAGCGGAGGTGGCCGGGGCGGCACGGCACGTCCGACACGTGGCCGGCCGCCCGACGAGCGAGGTGAGCGCAACCGACCGGCCCGTGTCCCGGGCCTGGTTCCGCCTGCCCGCCCGGGGCTTGCCGAGAGGACATTCATGACTTCCCGTCACGAGACCGCCGCTGCCACCGAGACCACCACCAGCAAGCGCAACCGCCTGCGGATGGCGGTCGTCGCGGGCGCCGCCGTCGCGGCCCTGCCGGTGGCCGGCCTCGTCACGGCCACCTCGGCCTCCGCCGCACCCTCCTCCACCTGGGACGCCGTCGCCCAGTGCGAGAGCGGCGGGAACTGGAGCATCAGCACCGGCAACGGCTTCAACGGCGGACTGCAGTTCACCCCCTCCACCTGGGCCGCGTACGGCGGAACCGCGTACGCCCCCCGGGCCGACCAGGCGACCAGGGCGCAGCAGATCGCCGTCGCCGAGAAGGTGCTCGCCTCGCAGGGGCCGGGGGCCTGGCCCGTGTGCTCCCAGAAGGCGGGCCTGAGCAAGGGCGGCGCCCCGGCCGCCGTCGACACCTCGGCGGGCTCGGGTGCCGCGGATCGGGCGACCCCCGCCAAGCCGGCCAAGCGGTCCGCGAAGGCGGCCCCCAAGGCCGCCCCGCAGGCGGCTCCGAAGGCGGCCGCCCCGAAGGCGCAGCCGCACGCCGCGCAGGCCCCGCAGGGCCGCCCGTCGGCCAAGCCGGCGCAGTCCGCTCCGGCGGCGGCGAAGAACACCACCGGTGGCGAGTACACCGTCCGCAGCGGTGACACGCTGAGCGACATCGCCGCCAAGTTCGGCGTCGACACCGACGGCCTGTACGGCAGGAACGCCCGCACCATCGGCGCCGACCCGGACCTGATCTTCCCCGGGCAGACGCTGACCGTCTGACGCCCTACCACGCTGCGACGCGATCCGGGGGGCCCCCCCCCCCCGGGGGGGGGGCCCCCCCGGGGGGGGGGCCGGGGGCGGCGGGGGGGGGGGTCCCCGGCCCCCGAAAGAGGGCGGGTGTGTG
>NZ_JBHYGR010000069.1:15567-47489 GCF_042738155.1 Kitasatospora sp. NPDC059088
CCGGCGCCGCCCCCCCGCCCCGGAGCGGGCGGGGCGCCGGGTCAGCGGGCGCCCCCACCCCCCGCGCCGCGCGCCCCCCCCCCCCCCGCGGGGGGGGGGGCGCCCCCCCGGCGCGTTCGGGGTCCTGGCGCATCGGGTTCGCTGGAGCCCTGCACCAGTAAGGTCGTCTGATGGTCCGACTGATCAGTGACAGCGAGCTCAGCGCCTCCTCCGTGGTGGCCAACAGCACCATGAACCGCGGGCGCGGGCTGCGCGGCGTCAACAGCTACACCCGCGAGCTGGGCTTCGACCCCGTGGCCTGGCTCCGGGAGCACGGCGGCGCCGCGCCCGGCTGGCTGGACCTGTGCAGCGGGGAGGGGCGGGCGCTGGTCGAGGCGGCCCGGGTGCTGCCCGCCGGCGCCGAGCTGACGGGGGTGGACCTGGTCGGGCCGCTGGTCCCGCTGCGCGTCCCGGCGGCCGGGGCACGGCTGCGCCTGGTGACGGCGGCGCTCGCGGACTGGGTGCCCGAGCGGTCGTACCAGCTGATCACCTGTGTGCACGGCTTGCACTACCTCGGCGACCAGCTCGGCGCGATCGCCCGCGCCGCCTCCTGGCTGGCCCCGGACGGCCGTTTCGCCGCCCACTTCGACCCGGAGTCGGTGCGCCGCCCCGACGGCTCCGGCGCGGGCCGCGCGGTGCTCGCCGCGCTGCGGGCGGCCGGGTTCGAGTACCGCGCGCGCCGCCACCTGCTGCTCCTGGACGGCGGACGGCCGGTCGCGCTGCCCTTCGGTTACGCGGGCGCCGACCCGGCGGCCGGGCCGAACTGGACCGGGCAGCCGGCGGTCGGGTCGTACTACCACTCGCTGGTCGCGCCACGGGGGCGCGTGGAGTTGTAGTTGAAGATTGAACGCAACGTCCGAATACCGCCGGAGACGTCAAGGGATCCGGATCAGGATCGACTCACACACCGAGAGCGGAACGCCGGCCGGCGGACGGCCGGGACGCGATCGGACCACGGTGCACGAGGAGACCCGAAGACATGACGATGAACGGTGCTGCGGCGCTCGACGGCAAGGTGGCCCTGGTGACCGGCGGCAGCCGGGGGATCGGGGCCGCGGTCGCGCTGCGGCTGGCCGAGGACGGCGCCCACGTGGCGCTGACCTACCAGGGCTCGGCCGAGCGGGCCGAGGAGGTGGTCGCCAAGATCACCGCGATGGGGCGGACCGGCTGGGCCGTGCGCGCCGACAGCGCCGACCCGGCGGCGGTGCGCGCTGCGGTGGCCTCGGTCGCCGAGCGGTTCGGACGGCTGGACATCCTGGTGAACAACGCCGGCGTGGGCGCCGGCGGGCCGATCGAGGAGGTCGGGCTGGAGGAGCTCGACCGGGTGCTGGAGGTGAACGTCCGGGCGCCGTACCTGTACGCCCAGGCGGCCGTCGAGCACCTGGCCGAGGGCGGGCGGATCGTCGCCATCGGCAGCTGCGTCGCCCAGCGCGTCGTCTTCCCCGGCGCCGCGCTCTACGCGACCAGCAAGGCCGCGCTGATCGGCCTGACCAAGGCGCTGGCCAGGGAGCTCGGCCCGCGCGGGATCACCGCCAACCTGGTCCACCCGGGCCCGATCGACACCGACATGAACCCGGCCGACCCGGTGGACCCGATCGGGCTGCTCGCCCGGGCCCTGGCCCAGACCGCCGGGCTGATCGACGGCACCGGCGTCGAACTGGCCGGCCACCCGACCCCCTGCCGCTCCTGGGACGTCGGCGACCTGATCAGCCATCTCCTGCACGACCTGGCGCAGTTCACCCTCCGGGCCGAGGGCGGGCAGCCGGACTGGAGCCGGCCCTTCGACCGGGTCGAGGAGGACTGGCTGCACGCCTTCGAGGCCGGGGCCGAGCGGCTGGTCGAGGCCTGGCGCGCCGCCGGGGACCTCACCGGCACGGTCGAGCTCCCCGGCGGCGCCACCCTGCCGGCCCGCTTCCCGGTCGATCAGCAGACCACCGAATTCGCCGTCCACGCCTGGGACCTGGCCCACGCCACCGGCCAGTCCACCGAGGGCCTGGACCACGAGGTGGCCCGGGCGGCACTCGACTGGGCGCACGGCGCCCTCAAACCCGAGTACCGCGGCGACGAGGCCGACCACCACGCCTTCGCCCCCGAAGTCCCCGCCCCGCCGGACGCCCCGGCGTACGACCGGCTCGCCGCCTTCTTCGGCCGTGACCCCGCGGCGGGCGCCGGCGCATAGGGCCCACCGCGGCGATCCGCAGACGGCCGGTGGGTCAGTGCACCCGGCCGGTGGCCGCGGCGCGTTTGATGGCCTCGCGGATGCGGGGGTAGCTGCCGCAGCGGCAGATGTTCTGGATCTGGTCGATGTCGGCGTCCGTCGGGTCGGGGGTGCGGCGCAGCAGGGCGACGGCGGTCATGATCTGGCCGGGCTGGCAGAAGCCGCACTGGGCGACGTCGCAGTCGATCCAGGCCTCCTGGACGGGGTGGAGGGTGTCGCCGTCGGCGAGGCCCTCGATGGTGGTGACGGTGCGGCCGTCGCACTCCTTGACCGGGCGGGTGCAGGGCTGGAACTCCTGGCCGTCCAGGTGGCTGGTGCAGGCGCGGCAGACGCCCACGCCGCAGCCGTACTTGGGGCCGGTGACGCCGAGCTTGTCGCGCAGGACCCAGAGCAGCGGCATGTCGTCCGGGGCGTCGACGCTGACGGGCCGCCCGTTGAGGACGAAGGTGTGGGTGGGCATGGGGGGCGACGTCCTCAGAAGTTGATCGGGAAGGAGCGCGGGCTGGTGCCGGTGGCGCGGGCGTAGGCGTTGGCGACGGCGGCGGAGGCGGCGGGGACGCCCAACTCGCCTGCCCCGCCCGGGGATCCGCTGGGCGGCATCAGGTGGATCTCGACGGTCGGCGGGGTGTTGCGCTGCCGGGCGTAGTGGAAGTCGGCGTAACTCCCCTCCCGGAAGGCGCCGTTGTCGAGGTGGTTGCCGGCCTGCAGGACGACCGAGATGCCGTCGATCAGTGCGCCGGTCAACTGGGCCTCCAGGCCTCGGGGGTTGATGACCTGGCCGACGTCGGCGGCGATGACGGCCTTGGTGACCCGGGGGTTGGCGCGGTCGGTGGCGTCGAGTTCGACCAGGTAGGCGGCCCGGCCGCCGTTCTCGTCGTGGTAGCCGACGCCCTGGGCCTGGCCCTCGGGCATCGGGCGGCCCCAGTCGCCGGCCTTGGCGAGGGTGTCCAGGAGGGCCCGGCCGGCGGCGTCGCGCACCCGGGCGCGGCGGAAGGCGACCTCGTCCTGGCCCATCCGGCGGGCGAGTTCGTCCATCATGATCTCGTCGGCGACCCGGACCATGCCGGAGTAGACGGAGCGCCAGCTGCCGGTGTGCACCGGGAGCGGGAGTTCGGCGAGCAGCTGGGTGGGGATGCCGACGTTGTACGGGTTCTTCTCGGTGAGCAGGAAGAAGGCCTGGGCGAGGCTGATCCCGGCGACGGAGAGGTTGAACCCGGCGCCGGTGAGGGCCTCGCCGAGGCCGTGCGAGAGGTCGGTGCGCACGGTGGCGGCGCGGTGCTCCCAGCTGAGCACCTGGCCGAGGCCGTAGGTGGCGCGGATGCGGTGGTGGCTGGCGGGGCGCATCCGGCCGTGCCGCATGTCGTCGTTGCGGGTCCACATCAGTTTGACCGGTCGGCCGGCGGCCTTGGAGATCTGGGCGGCCTCCAGGGCGGCGTCGAAGAACAGCCGGCGTCCGAAGGAGCCGCCGCCGCGGACGACGTGGACGGTGACGGCGTTCTGCGGCAGGCCGAGTTCGGCGGCGATGGTCTGCTGGGCGATGATCGGGCTCTGGGCGGCGAACCAGAGTTCGGCGCGGCCGGGCCGGACGTCGGCGACGGCGGTGAGTACCTCCATCGGCGCGTGGTTGACGAAGGCGAAGTCGAACTCGCCGTCCAGGTACGGGGTGAGCAGCGGCGGCAGCAGGAACGGCGCGTGCGCGGCGCGCAGTCCGGCCCGGACGTCCTCGGTGGAGAGGCCGGCGGCCGGGCCGGGGTTCCAGGTGGTGCGCAGTGCGTCGCGGGCCTTGAGGGCCTGGTCGAAGGTCTCGGCGAGGACGGCGACGCCGGTGGGGATCGGCACCACGGCGAGGACCCCGGGCATGGCGCGGGCGACCGAGGCGTCCAGGGACTTGAGGGTGCCGTTGACGGTGGTCGGGCGGGCGACCACGGTGGGTGCGGCGCCCGGGATCCGGAGGTCCCCGGCGTACTGGACGCGGCCGGTGACGATGTCGCGGGCGTCGATGCGGCCGGTGGGCCGGCCGACCAGGCGGCGCGGGTCGGCCGGCTTGGGGGTGGCGGGGACGGCGGGGACGACCACGGTGGCGGCGTCGGCGGCGAGTTCCCCGAAGCGCAGGCGTCGGCCGTCGGGGGCGAGGACGGCGGAGCCGGCGGTGCGCAGGGCGGTCGCGGGAACCTTCCAGCGGTTCGCGGCGGCGGTGACCAGCCGGGCGCGGGCGGCGGCGGCCGCGGCGCGCACCGGCTCGTACAGCGAGCGCACCGAGTTGGAGCCGCCGGTGAGCTGGTAGAAGAGCAGTTCGGGGCGGCCGTCGGAGAGCGGTACGTCCACGTCGGTGAGTTCGGCGTCGAGTTCCTCGGCGACCAGCATGGCGATCGCGGTGGTGAGGCCCTGGCCGACCTCCAGTCGGGGCAGGTGCAGCGCGGCACGCCCGGCGGGGGTGATTTCGAGCACCAGCAGGTGGGAGGTGGGCAGGCCGGCGAGGATCATCGCGTCGCCGAGGTCGAGGACGTCGGGGATGCCGGGCAGGCCGAGCAGTTGCGGGGGCGCGGAGGCGTCGCGGGTGGCCGCGGCGGCGCGTTCGGCGGCCCGGGCGGTGGCGGGCGCGGCGGCGTCGAGGCCGAGCCGGGCGGCGACGGTGAGGGTGGGGGCGGCCAGCAGGTAGGTGAGGAAGCGGCGGCGGCCGGCGGGCTCGGCGCGGTCCGCGGGACCGGTGGGAGCGGCGGGGTCCTCGTCCGGGCCCTCGCGGCCGGCGAAGCCCGAGCGGGCGGTGGAGGTGCTGATGGGAGGGGCCCTTCGAGCCGGAGCGGGCGCCGGATCGGGCGGGCACGGACGGCCCCGGCCCCGGTGCCGGATCGCGGACGCCGTTGAGCATAGGAGGGCGTTACTGACGGGTCAACACGGCCAATCTTGGCCCTCCGGCCGGGTGGTGGAGGTGTCCGGTCCGCTTCGGCCGGCGGAGTCGGAGCGGGTACGGAGGGGGCTTCGCCCGGGCGGGCGGGGCCTCGGAGCGGCCGCGCGGAGTGCTGCCGGACGATCAACAGGGCGCTGTCGTACGGGAGTTCACGGCTCGTCCGACGGTGCGGCGGGGCCCCGGAAGTGGACCGGGAAAATTCAAGATCAATGGACCTGTCGGCCGGTCCACTTCTTCCCTAGGCTGGGCCTCGCCCGACCGCCTGGATCCGACAGGAGAGAAGTGCCGAACCAGAGCGCCGCCCGGCTCGCCCTGCTGCCCCCCGCCGGCCCCCAACGCACGCTCGCCGCAGCCCAGTTGGCGAGCGCGGTGGGCGACGGCGCCTACTACACCTGCTCCGCGCTCTACTTCACCCGCGTCATCGGGATGTCGCCGACCGCCCTCGGCTTCGGACTCGCCGTCGCCTGGGCGCTCGGCTCGCTGGCGGGCGTCCCGCTCGGCGCCCTCGCCGACCGTCGCGGCCCGCGCCGCACCGCCGTGGCCCTCGCGCTCGCCACGGCCGGCGTGGTCGCCGTCCTCCTGGTCGTCCGCTCCTACCCGCTGTTCCTGCTCGCCGTCTGCCTCTACGCCACCGCGCAGTCCGGCCTCACCGCCGCCCGGCAGGCCCTGGTCGCCGGCCTGGTGCCGACCGCCGAGCGCACCGGACTGCTCGCCCACCTCCAGTCAACCCTCAACGGAGGACTGGCCGTTGGCGCCGCCATCGGCGGCATCGCGCTCACCGTCGGCACCCGGGAGGCCTACTTCGGCGCCTTCACCGTCACCGCCCTCGGCTTCCTGGCCGGTGCGCTGGTCCTGCGCCGGCTGCCCGAGGCCCCGCCCGCACCGGCCGACCCGGCCGCCGGACCACGACTGGCCGTGCTGCGGGACCGCCGCTACGCCGCCGTCACCCTGGTCAACACCGTGCTGCTGCTGCGGATGCCGATGCTCAGCCTGATCCTGCCGCTGTGGATCGCCCAGCGCGCCCCCGGCCTCGGCTGGCTCGGCTCGGCGCTGTTCGTGCTCAACACCCTGGCCGTGCTGGCCTTCCAGGTCCGGGCGGCCCGCGACGTCAGCGGACTGGACTCGGCCGTCCGGGCCGTGCGGTCGTCCGGGGTGCTGCTGCTCGCCTCCTGCGCGGTCTGCGGACTGTCCGTGCTGTCCGTCCCGGCGTGGGGGTTCGCCGCCCTGCTGGTGGTCGCGGCCGTGCTGCAGGTGGCGGGCGAGATGCGGCAGTCGGCCGGTTCCTGGCAGCTCGGCTTCGACCTCGCGCCGCCGGAGCGGATCGGTCAGTACCAGGGCTTCTTCGGCACCGGCGTCGCCGTCGCCCGCACCCTGGGGCCGCTGCTGCTCACCACGCTGCTGCTGGACGGCGGGCTCACGGGCTGGCTGGTACTGGGCGGGGTGTTCCTCGCCGCCGGGTACGCGATGGGCCCGGTGGCCCGCTGGGCGGCGCGCGACCGCGACTACCTGCCCCCGGCCCCCGCGCCGTCCTCCTCGGCCGTCGGGGCCACCGCCGCCGAGGCGCCGTAGAGATCGTCGTCGCCGCCGTACGGCGCCGCGCGCCCGGCCCTGGAGGCCGGCCGCTCGGAGCGGTCGGCGAACAGGTCGTCCGGCGCGTCCTCCAGCAGGTCGTCCGGCGTCTCCTCCACCAGGCCGTCCGACCGGACCGGCCGGCCGTCCCGCCGCTCGTTCCCGGTCATCGCACGCTCCAACCGCCGCTGCTGCTGTTCCGGATACGGCCGATGCTACTCCGCGGGCCCGCCGCGCAGCGCCCCGCGCGGGCCCCGCGCAGCGGGCCCCGGAAACCGCTGGCCCCCGCCCGCCGCCCGCTGGCATGCTGGCCGCGTGGACAGACCCCAGATCTGGCTCGACCTCGCCCCTGAGCTGCACCTCTTCGTCTCCGCGCCCCGGCGGGCCGGCCGCACCGCGCTGCGCACCGACGGCACCTCCAGCCTCGGCCACCTGGTCGAGTCGCTGGGCGTGCCGCTCACCGAGGTCGGCGCCCTGCTGGTGGACGGCCGCCCGGTGCCCGGCTCGTACGTCCCGGCCGACGCCGAGCAGGTCAGCGTCGCCGCCGTCGCCCGGCCGCAGCCCTCGCCCGCCCCGCCGCGCTTCCTGCTGGACGTCCACCTCGGCACCCTCACCCGCCGGCTGCGCCTGCTCGGCATCGACGCCGCCTACGAGAACCCCGACATCGGCGACGCCGCGCTGGCCGCCCGCTCCGCCGCCGAACAGCGCGTCATGCTCTCGCGCGACCGCGGCCTGCTGCGCCGCCGCGAACTGTGGGCCGGCGCGTACGTCTACAGCCACCGCCCTGCCGAGCAGCTGCGCGACGTGCTCTCCCGCTTCGCCCCGCCGCTCGCCCCCTGGAGCCGGTGCACCACCTGCAACGGCACGCTGCGCACGGTGAGCAAGACGACGGTGCGCGAACAGCTGCACGACGGCACCGAGCGCTCGTACGACGCCTTCGCCCAGTGCGCGGACTGCGGCCAGGCCTACTGGCGCGGGGCCCACCACGCCCGGCTGGAGGCCATCGTCACCGACGCGGTGCGCGAGTTCGGGGGAGTCTCGGGGTAGCGGAGCCGGGCTCCTCGGGGTTCTCTCGGGGTCGGATACGGACCGCTGCGGATGGTGGGCCGTCCGGCGGGCATGGTCTGATCGGCGACGGGGGACGAGCCCAGGAACTCCTTCGTACGAGAGAGGCCGGGTCGTCGGATGAACGATCAGCCAGTGCACCAGCCCGCACCGCACCACTCCTCCTCACCCGAGCACCAACCCTTCGAGAGCGCCGAGCCCGCCACCGCCCCGGTGGTGACCGCGCCCGACGGCGCCGTGGTCCGCCCGCTGCTGGTCCTGGACGGGCTCGGCAGCCTCGCGGTCTTCGAACTCGCCCCCGGGCAGGTCACCCACGCCGTGTCGCACGCCACCGTGCAGGAGCTGTGGCAGGTCACCGCCGGCCGCGGCGAGCTGTGGCGGCGCCAGGACGGCCGGGAGGAGGTCCACCGGCTCGCCCCGGGGGCGGCCGTCTCGATCCCGCTGGGCACCGCCTTCCAGTTCCGGGCCGACCAGGACGCCGACGGGCCGCTGCGCATCACCGCCGTCACCATGCCGCCCTGGCCGGACACGGACTCCGAGGCGCGCCCGGAGGAAGGCCCCTGGAAGGCGACCGTCCGATGAGCCGGGGCAGGACGGCCCACCAGCGGTTACGCCGCACCGCCGCGGCCGCCGTCGCCGCGCTCACCCTGTTCGGCCTGGGCGCGGCCCCGGCCGTCGCGGACACCGGCACCGCCGCACCCCACCTCCAGTCACGCTACGTGGCCATGCCCGACGGCGTCCGCCTCGCCGTCGACGTCTACCTGCCGAACGGCACCGAACCCGGGGCCGAGCTGCCCACCGTCCTGGTCACCCAGCGCTACTGGCGCGCCCACGTCCTGGCCGGACAGTCGGGCGGCACCAGCGGCGAGGCCGAGGCCTGGAACGCCAAGGGCTACGCCTACGTCGTCGCCGACCTGCGCGGCACCGGCGCCTCCTTCGGCACCCTGACCTCCGAACTGGGCGCGGACCTGGTCGCCGACAGCGGCCCGCTCAGCGACTGGATCGCCGCCCAGCCCTGGTCCAACGGCCGGGTCGGCACCACCGGTGTCTCCTACGGCGGCGACACCGCGATGCTCGCCACCGCCCTCGGCAACCACCACATCACCGCCGCCGCACCGATCTCCTACGACTTCGACCCCTACGAGGACCTGGTCCGCCCCGGCGGGCTGCTGATCGAGCCCCGGCTCGCCCCGTACGCGCTGCTGCTGCGCATCCTGGACCAGGCCGGCGGCACCACCTGCGAGACCAGTGCGCAGACCCGGCAGCTCTGCGCCCAGGTCGGCCTCACCGGCCTGACCCCCCGTCCGGTCGACGGCCCGGACGGACCCGCCCTGATGGCCGCCGCGCGCGCCGAGCACGCGAACAACGCCAACCTGGTCGACATGGCGCAGCAGGGCGTCCACCGCGACTACCGCAACGGCCCGCAGAGCTGGACGGTCGGCAGCGTCGGCGAGCAGACCGACGCCGTCGAGGACGGCGGCGTCCCGGTGCTGACCCGGGCCGGCTGGCTGGACGCGGGGACGGCCAACGGCGTGCTGTCCCAGTTCAGCGGCCTGTCCAACACCCAGGACGACTGGATCGGCCCCTGGAACCACGGCGCCGGCTGGCTCGCCGACCCGTTCCGGCCCGCCCGGCCGCTCACCCCGGCCGAGCACGAGCAGAACGACCAGCGGGTGGTCGACTTCTTCGACCGCTACGTGCGCGACGGCGCCCGCCCCGACGGCAGGCGGCAGGTGCACTACTACACCTTCAACGAGGACGTCTGGCGCACCACCAGCCGCTGGCCGGTGCCCGGGACCCGCACCCGGCCCTTCCGGCTCGGCGCGGGCAACACCCTCACCGAGGGCCGGACCGGGAGCGGCCCGGCCGGCTCCGACCTGCTGAGCCTGGACCCGACCGCCGGCACCGGCCCGCTCGACCGCTGGAACACCAACCTCAGCGGCAGCAAGGTGAGTTACCCCGACCGGGCGGCCGTGGACGGCAAGCTGCTCAGCTACACCACCGCGCCGCTGACCGAGCCCGCCCGGGTCACCGGCAACGGCAGGGTCACCCTCGGCGTCACCGGCCTGGCCGGCTCGGCGAACGGCGCCCTGCACGTCTACCTGGAGGACGTCGCCCCGGACGGCCGGGCCACCTATCTGACGGAGGGCCAACTCGCCCTCGCCGACCGGGCGGTGGCCGACTCCGGCGACAACCCCGACTGGCGCCGGCTGCGCACGCCCCGCAGCTACGCGGCCACCGACGCCACGCCCTTCCCGCAGGGGCGGGCGCAGCGGGTGGTGATCGACCTCCAGCCGGTCTCGGTGCTCTTCCGGGCCGGCGACCGGATCCGGCTCACCGTGGCAGCCGCCAACCCCGACTCCTTCCAGCTGCTCCCGGCCGACGGCCGCGCGCAGTACCGGATCGGCTACGGCGGGCACGGCGGCGAGTCCGGTTCGGTGCTGGAACTCCCACTGGTGCAGCGGTAGTTACCTGCCCGCCAGGCCGAGGGTCCAGATGTGGGAGCTGTAGCTGCCCATCCGGGTCGGGTGGCGCTCGACCAGGGTCGCGGTCAGGCCCTCGGGGCCGCCGTGCAGTGAACCGGTGAAGCGGTGCCGGTCGGCGGGGTCGAGCGGGAGCAGTTCGGCGAGCACCGCGTCGTCCAGCTCCCGCCCGACGGCACGCAGCACTCCCGCGTCCAGCACCAGCAGGGTGCCGTCGGGCAGCACCAGCGGCTCGGGGGCCAGGGCGTCGCTCAGCAGCGGGCCGGGCTCGACCACCCCGCCGGGCAGCAGCCGCACCACCCGGCTGCCGGTGGGGTGGCGGCGGTCGGTCTCCACCACCCGCAGGCCGGTGCCGGCCGGTCCGGCCGTGCCGACCACGTAGTGGCCGAAGCTGCGCCAGGAGTCGACCACGGCGCCGTCCCGGTCGTGGGCCCTGGTGTCGAAGTGGCCGTAGCCCTCCAGCCCCAGGACGAAGCGCCCGTCGCCGAGCGCCGCACCGCGTTCCCCGCGCAGCTCGGCGACCGGCGTGCCGTCGGCGAGGTCCAGCAGCAGGGCCGGGCCGAGGTGGCCCCAGGCGGTGTAGTCGAAGGAGGTGGTGGTGACCAGCACCCGGTCGGCGGACAGGTGCGCCGCGTTCGGCCGGCCCGGGCAGGGGCGGCGCCAGCGGACCTCGCCGGCGGCGTCGACCCAGCTGAGCTCGCCGTCCCCGCCGTGCAGCGTCCAGCCCTCGCGCCGCGCCAGCGGCCCCGCCGGGCGCCCCTGCGGACGGCCGCCGGGCTCGCGGCGGTGGTTCATGACCGTGACCTGCCAGCTCCCCATGGTGCGGATGCTATCGGCCGGGCCCGAACGACGGGTGTCGTTTCGGTGGCCGCTCACGGCGCCCTGACGGCGGACAATCTCCCCAGGACCAGTGGAGGAGGCGAGAGTGGAGCCCGTGGAGCCCGTGGAGCCGGCGGAGTTCGAGGTGATGGTCGAGATCCCGCAGGGATCGCGCAACAAGTACGTGATGGACTTCGACGCGGGCCGGATCAGGCTGGACCGCACCCTCTTCACCGCCACCCGCTACCCCGCCGACTACGGGTACGTCGAACGCACCCTCGGCGGCGACGGGGAGCCGCTGGACGCGCTCGTCCTCGGCGGCGAACCCGCCGTCCCCGGCTGCGTGCTCACCTGCCGGGCGGTCGGGATGTGGGTGATGCGCGACGAGCGCGGACCCGACCAGAAGGTCCTCTGCGTCCCGGCTCGCGACCCCCGCTACGCCGACCTGCGGGACATCGGCGACCTGCGCGAGTTCGACCGGCTGGAGATCACCCACTTCTTCCAGGTCTACAAGGACCTGGAGCGCGGCACGTCGGTCGAGGGCTCGCACTGGGCGGGCCGGGACGCCGCCTACGCCGAGATCGCCGAATCGCGCGCCCGGGCGGCGGGCACCCGCTTCGCCCGCCCGGCCTGAGCCCGTCCGGCCTGAGCCCGTCCAGCTGAGCCCGGGCCCACGGCAGGGCCCGGGCCCAGCGGTTCGTCGGCTCAGAGCCGCGCGCTGCTCAGGATCGCGCGCACCTGGGCGGCGATGGCGGCCTCGTTGTGCTCGAACTCCGGTGAGGTGACGCGGTCCTGCCGGTCCGGGAGGCCGGTGAGGACCGGGGTGTGGAGGTGGCCGCCGGGCAGCGCGGGGTCGAGGTCGAGGCGCAGGCGGTTGGAGCGGTAGGCGACCTCGTTGGAGAGGTAGCCCCCGCCGCCCCCGGCGACGGCGCGGGAGCCGGGGGTCGGGCCGTCGGGGCGGTCGACCGGGGCGGTGGCGCCCGCGGGGATCTCGGTGACGGGGGTGTTGAGCAGCACGGGGTAGGGCTGCTGGACGGCCGTCATGGCGTCGGTGGGCAGGGTGGTGCGGATGAACTCCGGGCCGTCGGCGAGGCCCGGGGCGTCCACCGGGTGCTGCCGGGTGCCGCCGGAGAGCGCGGCGGCGTTGTCGGTGTACGGGTCGGCGGAGCGGGCGCGGCCGGCCCAGGCCTCCAGGGTGAACTTGCCCGGGTAGCCCTGGCTGATGCTGGTGATCAGGTCGGCGGACTGCGGGCCGCCGGGCTCCAGGTGGGGGCCGAAGGCGCGTTCCACGATGCCCTGGTCGAAGTCGCGGTAGCGCACCGGCAGGACGACGGCCCGCACCTCGGCGGTGCTGCCGTCGGCGAGGGTGATCCGCTGCCCGTGCAGTTGCAGCACGGCCGCGCCGGAGGGGTTGGCGCGGCGCGCTTCGGTGTCCAGGCCGTACGGGTCGAAGCCGCTGACGAAGATCCGTCGGACGCCGGGGTCGGGTTCGTCGGCGAAGCCGTCGTCGAGGCCGCGCGAGGCGTCCTCGAAGCGGGCCCGCAGTCCGGCGTGGTCGACGTCGAACCGGGGCTGCCACTGGGCGAGTTGCACGGTCATGGCGAGTCGCGCCCAGTACAGCGGGCGGTCGTCGAGGGCGGGCAGTTCGCCGCCGGGCCGGCGGCCCTGGGCACGGTCGAGGCCGGCCTGCCAGAGCTTGCGGCCCCAGGTGTCCACGACCCGCTCGGCGCGGTGGGCGGTGCGGGCGGAGCAGAGCGCGGCGGGGAAGCCGTGGAGCAGGTCGGCGAGGCCGGAGCGCTCGGTGAAGGCGGCGGTCCGGGCGTCCCCCAGCCGGGCCTGTTCGGCGTCCAGCGGGGCGGTGGTGACGGTCCGGCAGCCGGCCGGTGCGGCCTGGGCCCCGGCGGCGGGGGCGAGCAGCGCGGCGAGGGTGCCGACGAGCGCGGTCGCCAGGGCGGCGCGGCGGGTGGCGGAGCTCGCGGCGCGGCGGGTCATTGTCATGGCCACTGACATTAGGCGGCGGGCTGACACCCCGCCAGGGTGCCTGCGCCGTACCCGTAGGCTGAGCGGGTGACACCCCTCGATCCGACCGTGAAGTCCCTGATCAGCGACCCCTACGGCGCCTACGCCGCGCTGCGCGCCGAGGCGCCCGTGCACCGGGTCACCGGCCCGGACGGACTGCCCGTCCGGCACCTGCTGCGCCGCTTCCCCGACCTGGCCCTGGACACCGCGGCCGAGGAGCTGCGCCACCGCCCCGCGCTGCGCGCCCGCGGCCTGCTGGAACTCCCCGTCCGCATCGGGTCGCAGGGGCGGGAACCGGCGTGAGCTCTACAGCGTTGTCGTGGTCGAACAGCGTGATTCGGACGGTGGTGGAGGAAACCCCATGAGTGTGGCCCTGACGAAGGGTGGCAACGTCTCCCTGGCCCGGCAGGCGCCCGGCGTGCGGTCCGTCCGGGTGTGCCTCGGGTGGACGGCCGGAGCCGCGTACGACCTGGACGCCAGCGCGCTGCTGTGCGGCCCGTCCGGGAAGGTCCTCACGGACCAGCACTTCGTCTTCTTCAACAACCTGCAGAGCCCGGACGGTGCGGTCCGCCACCTGGGCTCCGGCGGGGGCGGCGAGGACGCGGAGCGGATCGAGGTCCGGCTCGGGGACGTCTCGGCGCAGGTGGAGAAGGTCGCCTTCGCGGTGGCGATCTACGACGCGGCGCAGCGGCGGCAGAGCTTCGGCCAGGTGCGCCGTGCGTACGTGCGGGTCGTCGACGCGGACAGCGGCACCGAGGTGGCGCGCTACGACGTGACGCCCGAGACGGGCAGCGAGACGGCCATGGTGTTCGGCGAGCTCTACCGCAACGGCGCGGACTGGAAGTTCCGCGCGGTCGGGCAGGGCTACGCCTCCGGGCTCGCGGGCATCGCCACCGACTTCGGGGTCGACGTCCTGCAGCCCGCGCCGGCGGCTCCGGCCCCTGCCCCTGCCTCCGTCTCCGCGCCCGTACCGGTCGCGCCCGCGGCGCCGCCGGTCGTCCCCGCCGTTCCGAAGACCCAGCCAGCTACAGGGAGTTCACCCGTGACGTGCTTCTTCGACCCCACCCACGGCGCCGGTTCGGCCGTGGTGCTGTGGCAGCCGCAGTGGGGCGTGCCGCGCCAGGTCGAGACCTGCGCCGCCTGCGCCCAGCGGGTGCAGACCACCGTCCCGCCGTTCTACACCCCGCCGCAGGCCGGTTACCCCCAGCAGGGCTACCCGCAGCAGGCGCAGCCGCAGGTGCCCGCCCAGCAGCAGGAGCAGGGCGGCCGCCGCTTCGGCACCGGCGCGATGATCGGCGCGGGTGCGGCCGGCCTGGTCGGCGGCGTGCTGCTGAACGAGGCGCTGAGCGACGACGAGCCGCAGGTGGTCGTCAACAACTACTACGAGGACGACGACTCCTTCTTCTAAGAGGAGCTGACAGAACGGCGAGGTGGCCATGGTCGACCGTGCCCGACCGGGCTCGAAGCACCACGTGATCACGGACGGCCACGGCACACCGCCGGCCATCACCCTGACCGGCGGCAACCGCCACGACGTCACCCAGCTGCTGCCACTCTGAAGCCGAGTCGACCCTCGGCCGGAGCGCAGCTCTGCCGCCCGGTCCGGCCGTGACGTCGGGTCAGGAGGCCGTGGTGAGGGCCGTCCACGGCTGCGGGCGGGCCAGGGCGAGACGGGGTTTGGCGTCGGCCCAGTGGCGCACGGCGGTGGCCATCACGGTGGCGGGGTCGGTGACCGGATGGGTGGGGGTGAAGGGCTCCGTCATCGAGGTGTAGCTCTGGAACATCGCGAGCAGCTTGACGGCCTGGGCCTGGAACGGCGAGAGGTGACGGTCCGCCAGGGGCAGGAAGAAGCGGTTCCAGCGTTCCGTCGGGACGAGCGGCGGGCGCTCCACCGGGGCGATCCCGTGGGCGGCGCGGCAGGAGTTGAGGGTGTCGCAGATGACGTCGAGCAGGGTGGAGAGCGTCAGACAGGCCGGCCCTGCCGCGATCACCTCGGTGCGTGGGGTCGGCGGGGGCTCGGCGAGGCCGGCGGCTGCGATCACCCGGGCGACCTGGTCGACGGGGCTGATCTCGGCGTAGCCGTCCGGGTCACCGACCACGACGGCGGCCAGGCCGGACACCAGGGCCTGGAGGATCGTGTACGGCCCCGAGAAGCGGGCGATCCGCCCGTCCCGGCTGCGGCCGACGACCAGCGGCGGGCGGACCACGGTGAGCGGTCCGGGGTGCTCGGCCCGGGCCAGGTCCTCGCAGCGGGCCTTGGACCACTCGTAGCCGTTGCGATAGCCCTCGAACTGCGCGCTGCGAAGGTCGCCGGGGTTGCGGGTGCCGCCGACGTAGGCGGTCGAGACGTGCACCAGGTGGGTGTCCCGGTCGGCCAGGGCGAGCACTGCCCGCAGCGGCTCCACGTTGGCGGCGACGGCCTCCGGACGGGTGAGGGTCCAGCGGGTGGTGGCCGCCGCGTGGACGATCACGTCCCAGTGGCCGGCCAGTTCGGCCGGCGGGGGTTCGGCCCCCATCCGCCAGCGGACCGAGGCCTCGGCGACCGAGGCGTCGGCGGTGGCTCGGCGGGCCACCGGCACGGGCGTGTGGCCCGCCGCCCGCAGCAGGCCGGTGACCTCGGTGCCGACCACACCGGTCGCGCCGGTCAGGAGGATTCGCATGGGACGTCCCGGAACGAGGAGGGGATACGAGGGGGGAATCGGGGAAGGTCAGGCGGGGACGAGCACCAGGCAGGCGTTCTGGCCGCCGAAGCCGAAGGAGTTGGAGAGGACCGGCGCCGGTGCGATGCCGCGCGGCACGGAGCGGACCAGGTCCACCAGGTCGGCCTCCGGGCTGGTGCCGAGGTTCGCGATCGGGGGCACCTCGCCCCGGGTCGCGCAGAGCAGGCCGAGCGCTGCCTCCAACGCTCCGGAGCCGCCGATCAGATGGCCCGTCACGCCCTTCATCGCCGTCACGGGCAGGGCCCCGGCGCCGAAGCAGCGCTCGATCGCCCGGGCCTCCGCCCGGTCGTTGAGCACCGTCGAGGTGCCGTGCGCGTTGACGTGGCCGATGTCCGCCGGTGCCAGCCCCGCGTCCGCGATCGCGCGTCGCATGCAGCGGGCCGCCACCTCGCCGTCCTCGATCGGGGCCACGATGTGGAAGGCGTCGCAGTTGTCCGCGTACCCCGCCACCTCGCCCAGGATCGCCGCGCCCCGCGCCAGGGCCGCGTCCCAGCGTTCCAGCACCAGGACGGCGGCCCCCTCGGCCATCACGAAGCCGTCCCGGTCCGCGTCGAACGGGCGGCTGGCCAGGGCCGGTTCGCCGTTGCGCGCCGACATGGCGCGCATCTTCGCGAACGCGCCGACGATCACCGTGGTCACCGGCGCGTCCACGCCCCCCGCCACCGCCGCGTCCAGTTCGCCGTAGCGGATCCGCCGGGCCGCCTCGCCGATCGCGGTGGTGCCGCTGGCGCACGCCGAGGAGTACGTGGTGCAGGCACCCCGGAGGCCGTAGCGCAGGGCCAGGCGGGAGGCCGCGGAGTTCGCCATGGTGCGCGGCACGGTGTGCACCGGCAGGCCGCCGGGGCTGTCCCAGTGGTCCGTGGTCACCTGCTCCATGCTGGCCAGACCGCCCATGCCGGTGCCGATCTGCACGCCCACCCGGTCCGGCGGCGGACCGCCGTCGGTGAGGCCCGCCGCGGCGACGGCGTCGGAGGCCGCGCAGAGCAGCAGGGTCGCGGCCCGGTCGATCTGCCGGGCCTCACGGCGGGTCAGGTACGCCTCGACGTCGAACGGAGGCACCAGCGAGGCGATGGTCACCGAGACGCCCCGCTGCACCAGGAGGTCGACCACCCCGGCGGTGGGCCGGGCCTTGAGCACCGACTCGTAGGCCTCCTGCACGCCGGTGCCCGCCGGAGACTTGACCCCGATCCCGGTGACCGCCACCCGGTGGCCGCCGTCCGGACGCCTGGAATCCCGGTTCGCCGTCACCGGTCCCCCGTCCGGAGCGTGAGGAGGTCGATCGCCTGGCCGACGTCCTCGGCCCGGGTCAGGTCCTCGACCTCGATCCGCAGGGCCAGCGCGCGTTCGAGGCGGGAGCCGATCTCCATCAGCTCCAGGCTGTCGATGCCGTAGTCGGCCGACAGGCTGGTGCGCTCGTGCACCTCCTCCACCTCCGTGCCGAGCACGTCCGAGATCGTCGTCCGGACCATCAGGGCCAGTTCCTCACGCGTGGGCATGTCACTCCTTCCTGAGGGTGCGGGGTTCATCGGGCGGCCACGGCGGTCAGGGCCTCGTCCAGGAGGCCGAGACCTTCGGCGAGCTCGGCCTCGGTGGCCACCAGCGGCGGCAGCAGCCGGATGGTGGTCGGGCGGCCCAGACAGGGTGAGACCAGCAGGCCACGGGCGGCGAGTTCGAGGACCGTCGCGCCCGCGTGGGCGGGCGTATCCAGCTCGACGCCGCGCAGCAGACCCCGCCCCCGCACCTCGCGCACCGTCTCCGGGTGGCGGGCGCGCAGGTGCTCCAGGCCGGAGTCCAGCAGGGCGGAGAGCACCCGGCCGTGCCCGGCCAGGCGGTCCATGGCCGCCAGCGCGGGCGGCAGGGCCGCACAGCTCAGCGGGTGTCCGCCGAAGGTCGCGGAGTGCAGGAACGGATCGGCTTCCAGCGGCGCGTACAGCCGCTCCGAGCTGACCAGTGCCGACAGCGGGACCACGCCGCCGCCGAGCGGCTTGCCCAGCAGCACGCCGTCCACCGGTAGGCCCTCGGCCAGCGCGAGCGAGGGCTCACCGCAGCGGCGCAGGCCGCACTGGATCTCGTCGGCGATCACCATCGCCCCGTGCTCGACCGCATCCGCGCACCACTGGCGCAGCACCTCCACCGGGAGCGGTACCGCACCGTTCTCCCCCTGGACCGGCTCGAACACCAGCGCGGCCACCGGTCCCGCCGCCAGCTCCCGGGCGAAGGCCCGCGCGTCCTGCGGGTCCAGGTGCGCCACCTCCACGGCGCAGCCGCGCAGGCCGACCCGGTAGAGCGGACTGTGCGTCAGGGCCAGGGCGCCGAGCGACTTCCCGTGGAAGCCGCCGCACACCGCGAGCACCCGCTCCCGGCCGGTCGCCAGTCGGGCCAGCTTGACGGCGACCTCCACCGCGTCCGAGCCGTTCAGCCCGAAGTGGACCTTCGGCAGGGCGTGCCCGAGGTGCGCCGCCAACCGGCCGGCCGCGTCGGCGGCCACGGGGTTGGCCAGGCTCCGGGTGGCGGTGGGCATGGCGTCCAGCTGCCGGTGGACGGCGGCGAGTACCTCGGGGTGCCGGTGGCCGAGCAGGGTGACGGCGTACGAGCCGAAGTCCAGCACCCGGCGCCCGTCGGACAGGGTCACCCTGGTGCCTTCGGCGGCCGTCTCGACCGCACCGCGCCCGGCGAAGCCACTGGTCAGCGCGAGCTTCCCGGACAGGTGCCGGCGCACTTGGTCGAACACCTCGGTCGCGGCGGTCGGCGTCATCGGGCCACGCGTCATCGGGCCACCACCGCGACCGGGACGAGCCGGGCGCGCAGTGCGGTCAGCATCTGCTCGGCGTTCTCCCGCAGGGCGTCGGCCGCGATCGGGTTGAGCATCTCCGCGAGCAGCGGGATGCCGATGTCGAAGTCGACACAGAGCTCCACCCGGCTGCCGCCGTCGGCCACCTCCCTGACCGCCCAGTGGCCGGAGAACTCGCCCAGGTCCCCGGTGAGTTGGCGGAAGTCGAACCGCCGGGCCGCCGGGTCGATCACCTCCGCCTCGGTCCACCGCAGCACCGATCCCTCCAGCCGCACCGACCAGGCGGTGGTGCGGTGGCGTTCGTCGGTCCGCTCGACCACCACCACCTCGTCCACGCTCTCCATGCAGTGCTGGTACGACTCCACGTCCACCACCGCCGCCCAGACCAGCTCCGGCGGCGCGGCGATCGGCAGGTCCACCTCAACGTGCGGCATGGGACAACCCCTTCGGTTCAGGGAGGGACGGGGGGACGTGTTCGGCGTGCGGCCCGAGGGCCTTCGCCCTCGCGGCGGTCAGGGCCGGGGGCAGCATCCGGCGCAGCAGGGCCCGCCGCAGCGGATGGAGCTGCGTCATCGCGTACCACTGTTCGACGAGGTCGCAGCCGAGCTCGACCTTCGGCTGGTAGGCGGTCTGGGCGAACCGGATGTGGGTGCATCCCGAGTCGATGGCCAGCCGGATCGCCGCGTGGTGCACGGCGTGGTAGAGCCCGGCGTCGTGGGCGATCCGGTAGTCCAGCCCGATCCGGGCTCCGGTGGCGCCCGTCCCGGCGAACAGGCAGAGGAGGAAGGCCACCAGCCGCTCGCCCTCGAAGCAGGCCACCAGTCGGCGTCCGGCCGAGTGCCCGGTGTGGACGGCGGCCAGGAAGTCGGCGTCCAACACGTCCAGCCGCTGGTCGGCCCGGTCCATCACCTGTCGGTACAGCCCGAGCATCTCCGGCAGCAGGTGCGCGAAGTCCTCCAGCACCTCGGTCCGCAGCCCGGGCCAGGCCGCCGCCCGGCGCAGTTTGCTGCGCGCGTTGCGCCGCGCCTTGGCGGGCAGGCGGGTCAGGTAGTCCTCGAACCCTCCTGGGCCCAGGCGGAGTTCGGTGTCCGGGAGGGCGGGCAGGAAGAAGAAGCCGGCGCCGGCCAGGGCGGGCCGCAGCGCCGCCAGTTCGACCGGCGCGAAGTCCTTGAACACCACCGTGCCGAGCCCCTCCCGGCGGGCCATCGCGAGCGCCCCGCCGACCAGCGCGTCCAGGGCCGGCGGCGGCAGCCGCCGGTCGGTCAGCAGGTGTCCCTGGCCGAGCAGGTGGCCGCAGAACAGCATCGGCACCGTCAGTGGGCCGGGGAGCAGGCGCCGCAGCGGAGCGAGGCGTCGTCGGCCGTCGGCCCCGAGCACCTCGTCCAGCCGCAGCCGCGGGAACAGGCTGACCGGCAGCACCGCGAGTGGCTCCGGCTCCGCGGGGGCGTCCTGACGGAGCACCAGGTGGGCGTACCCGTCCGGGCCGATCGCGGACGCCTCCATCGCGCGCAGCACGTCGCGCGACCACATCGGGTCGTCCGGCGGCGCCAGGCGCTCCCACAGGCCCTCCGGGAGCGCGTCGACGCCGCGCACCACCTCGACCCGGTAGCCGGCCGCGGCGCTCACGCCCGTCATCCGATCCGCAGCGGGCGGCCGTCGAGGTACTCGCGCAGCGGGCCGGCCATCCGGGCCCGGGCGGGCGGGTGGAAGCCGAGCGCCCCCGCCGCCGAGGCCAGGTAGCTGCCCTCGGCCGAGCCGACGAAGGCCATTCCGCCCAGGGCGGCCAGGCAGCCGCGGGTGGTGCGGGCGATGGCGTCCTCCGCCGCGTAGCGGGCCGCCAGCGCGGCCGCCAGCAGGCCGTCGTCCCAGGGCTGGTCCGGGTCCGCCATCGCGCGGGCCACCGACTCCACCGCGAGCATCGCGGCCTCCACCTCCACCAGGGGTCCGGTCGGGTCCTGCGGGGGGCCGCCGGGCTTGGTCAGCACCCGCTCCACCAGTGCGCTGGCCACGCCCAGGTAGCCGGCCGTCAGCAGCAACTCGAACCAGAGGAAGCCCGCCGTGTTGAGGTCGTCCGGTACCGCGTCGGCCGTGACCTCGGTGACCAGGACCATCTCCTGGTCCAGCTCGACCTCGGTCAGCACCACCTCCTCGCTCTCCGCGCCGGCCAGCACCGCGTTGCGCCAGAACGGCCGCACCTCGATGCCCGGGGTGGAGGCGGGGACCAGCGCGACGGCCAGCCGCTCGACGCCGTCCTGGTCCGCGAGCAGCACCGAGGCCGTCAGCAGGTCCATCGAACGGGAAAGGCTGCACGGCATCTTGCTGCCGTTCAGCACCACCTGCTCCCCTCGGCGACGGGCGGTGATGTGCGGTTTGAGGATGTTCTGCCCGGCCCGGCCCTCCGCGAAGGCGGAGGCCAGCAGCAGGCCGTCGGCGGCGATCGAGGCGAGCAACCGCTCCTCCGGAGCGCCCGGGGTGGCGGCGCGGACCAGTCCGGCCACCGAGAAGTGGTGCATCGTGGTGGCCACCGCCAGCGAGGGGCAGCGGGCCCCGACCGCACGCTGGACGCGCACCGCCTCCAGGGCGCTCACGCCCTTGCCGCCCAGGGCACGGGGTACCAGCAGGCCGGGGCCGCCGGCGGCACGGAACGCGCCGATCGCCGGGCTGGGGGCGCTCTCCAGGCGCTCCAGGGGCTGGGCCGCCAGGGCGGCGTCCAAGCCGGTCAGGTGGGTCTCCAGGGCGGCACGTTCGCGATGCAGGAAGCGCACGGGACCGGTTCCTCCGAGGGCTGTGGTCGGGACTGTGGGGGCGGGTCAGCCGGCCAGGGCCAGCGGGAGGCGGGTGAAGCCGCGCAGACCGTCGCAGGTGCGTCGGGTCGGCGGGCCGGACAGCGTCAGCCGCGGAAAGCGGTCGAGTAGTTGGCGCAGCAGGACGGATCCCTCCAGCCGGGCCAGCGCGGCGCCGACGCAGTAGTGCGCGCCGGCGCTGAAACCCAGCACCCGGCCGTCCGCCCGACCGACCGCGAAGGCGTCCGGATCCGCGAACACCTCGGGGTCCCGGTGTGCGGCCGCCATCACCGTGATGACGCTCGCTCCGGCCTGCAGGGGGACCCCGGCGACCTCCGTGGCCCGTGCCGTGATGCGTTCCGTCATCGGTACCGGGGCGTCCCAGCGCAGCGACTCCTCCAGCGCCGCCGGCACCAGGTCGGGGCGAGCCCGCAGCAGGGCCCACTGGTCGGGATGGCTGAGCAGGGCGTACACCGCCATCCCGAGCATCGCGACGGTGGTCTCGAAGCCGGCGGCGAACACCAGGACCAGCACGTCGACGAGTTCGTCGTCCGTCAGCCCGGCGCCGTCCGTCAGGGAGCCCGCGGCCAGGGCCGAGGCGAGGTCGTCGGCAGGCCGGAAACGGCGCTCGCGCAGCAGCCCGGCGAAGTACTCCCGCAACCCGCTCACCCCCCGGTCGGCCCGGGCCCAGTCCTCCGGGGTGCGGACGGGTTCCAGCAGCCGGGCGGCATCGTCACCGAGCAGGCTCAGGTCTTGCTGGTCCGCACGCGGCACGCCGATCAGCTCGCCGACCGTCGCGACCGGAAGGGGCGACGCGACCAACTCGTGGAAGTCGGCGACCGCGCCACCGGCGGCGGTCTCCGCGAAGGCGTCCAGCAGTTCGGTGCCGAGCTCCTCGACCCTGGCCCGCAGTGCCGCGACCCGACGGGCGCTCAGCTCCCGGGCCGCCAGTCGACGGAGTCGGTCATGGGCGGCGTGGTTGGTGGCCAGCATCGAGGAGTAGAAGAAGTCGGCGGCAGGGCGGCCGAGGGCATCCGGGATTTCCCGCTCGCACCACTCCCGGTCAGGCACCAGGAAATCCGGACCGGCGAGAACGGACTGGCATCCCGCGAAAGTGGTCAGGAAATGGGAGCCGATCGTCGCACTATAATAAACCGGCGCCAGCTCTCGAAGTCCAGCCAGGGCCGGGTAGGGATTCTCCCTGCCCTCCGGGGTAAAAACCGATAAAAGGATCGCCTCTGGATTCAACGGTTCGGCCTTTTGTCCGATAGGCGGAAAGACGGTTCCTGCCGCTCTTTCCACGGTACCCGTGCAGTGTATATCGGAGATTCCGAAACTCACCCGAACCGGGCCATTCCAAAAGTTCGTGACCGTATGTCAGAGCCCGTTCCGAACCGGTCCCGGCCCTCGCGCCCCCCCGGTCCGACGCCCCCTCGCTCAGCCGGTGCGGTGCAGGTCGCACTGCTGCTGGATGGCCGAGGGGGCGTCGCTGCTGACGATGGCGACCCTCGGCACCGGGCCGGCGGTGGGGGCGTCCTCGGTGGTGCAGACGAGCTGCTGGATGGCGGGGGCGGACAGCGAGGCGGCGGGCCAGGAGAGCCGCAGGGTGACCACGCCGGGGGTGGCGGTGGCCTGGACCCGGCCGTCCTTGGGGAGGTCGCTGTACAGCCCGGTGCGCCGTTCGGTCGGGTCGGGCCCGGCCAGCAGGGTGTCCAGGGTCTGCTGGAGGTCCTCGCGCTCGGCGCTCGGCCGGATGGCGGGCCGGATGCCGTGCTGGTCGAGGAAGTACAGCCGGGTGCCGGGCTGGACGCCGGTGGCCGGCTGGCCGCTGCGGACCGAGCCGGTGGTGGAGATGGAGCAGCCGCCGGTCAGCAGCAGGACCGCGGCCAGCGGGACGAGTCGGCGGAGGGTCACCATTCCTCCTCCCCGTCCAGTCCGCGGGGCAGGACGAGGGTGAACACCGCTCCGCCGTCCGGCACGTTGGCGGCCTCGATGAGGCCGCCGTGCAGCCGGGCGTTCTCCTGGGCGATGGCCAGGCCCAGGCCGCTGCCCTCGGAGCGGGCCCGGGACTTGTCGGCCTTGTAGAACCGGTCGAACAGGTGCGGGAGTTCGGTGGGCGGGATGCCCGGACCGTGGTCGGTGACGGTGAGCACCAGTTCCTCCTCGCTGCCCCGCAGGGCGAGCCGCACCGGCGGGCGGCCGTGGCGCAGGGCGTTGCCGACCAGGTTGGCGACGACGACGTCGAAGCGGCGCGGGTCGAGCCGGACGGGCAGGGCGGCGGGCAGGTCGAGGTCGACCTGCTCGCCCCAGCCGCGCAGGTCGAGGGTCTCGCGCACGGCGGTGGCGGCGTCGACGGTCTCGGTGCGCAGCGGGGCGGCCCCGGCGTCCAGCCGGGAGATCTCGATCAGGTCGTTGACCAGCCTGGTCAGTCGTACGGTCTCGTTGCTGATCATGCGCAGTGCGGTGGCGGTGTCGGCGGGCAGCTGTTCGGCGTCCTCGTCGAGGATGTCGGTGACGGCGAGCATCGCGGCCAGCGGGGTGCGCAGTTCGTGCGAGACGTCGGCGGCGAAGCGCCGGCCCTGGGACTCGATGGCGCGCAGTTCCTCGATGGTGCCCTGGAGGGTGCGGGCGGTGTGGTTGAAGGTCTTGGAGAGCTGGGCGAGTTCGTCGTGCCCGGTGACGGTCAGCCGGGTGTCCAGCCGGCCCTGGGCCAGGGCCCGGGCGGCGTCGCCGAGCGCCCGGACCGGCCGCAGCACCTGGCGGGCGGCCAGCAGGGCGAGTCCGGCGGCCAGCACGGCGGCGAAGGCCCCGGCCCCGGCGGCGCCGGCGAGCAGCGCGGAGGCGGCGCTCTGCTCGCGGTCGAGGGGGAGCAGGGCGTAGACGGTGAGCCCGGACGCCCCGGCGGGGCCGCCCTTCGCGTAGCTGACGGGGACGCCGACGGCGAGCCAGGGGTGGCCGTCGGCGGCGAAGCGCTGGAACGCGGCGTGGCCGGTGTCGACGGTGTGCAGGAGGGCCGGCGGGACGGCCACGGGCTGGGTCCACTCCGAGTGCTCGGCGCCGTAGGAGGCCAGCACCCGCCAGTCGCGGAAGCCGCCGGTGCCCGACAACTGGGCGGCCAGGCGGTCGAGTTCGCCCTGGGTGGGCGGGAAGGGCAGGGCCGGGGCGAGCACGTCGACGCGGCGGCGCAGCTCGTCCAGGGCGGTGTCCTTGGTCAGGTCGAGGGTGGAGGTGGTGGCGGCCCGGTAGGTGAGGGTGGCGGTGGCTAGCGCGCTCAGGGCGGCGACGGCGACGAAGGCCACCAGCAGGCGTGGCCGCAGCCCGGCGACGGCGCGGCGCAGCCGGACCAGCCGCGGCGGGTGCGGGCCCGGGCGCGGCGGCGGGTCGTCGGACGGTCGGGGCGCGGCGGCCGGTGCGGGGTCCGGGGTGGCGGCGCTCACCGCGGCCCGAAGCAGCCGCAGCGCGGGCCGCGCGCCGGGGCCGCGGGTGCGGAGTCGTCGTCCTCGAACAGGAATAGCCGTGCCATGGGAGTCAGTATCGGGGGTTGACCTGGGGCAATGCGCCACGGGGGCGGTTCGGGGGCGGGTTCTTGCCAAAAACTCATACATCGCTCACAGGCTGCGCGGGCGCCGGTCAGTCGATGACCACCGCCATCTGCCCGTAGGTGGCGTACCCGTCGGCGAAGGACTCCTCGGACACGGTCGTCCGGCCGCGGGCGGGGTCGTTGACCGACACCCTGCCGTTGCCGAACCCGGTGACCACGACGGTGTGCTCGGCCGGCCCGGCGTACAGCACGCTCCGGCCGTCGTAGGCCGTGTAGGTGGTGCTCCTGAGGCGCCGCCAGTGGTAGTCCACCCAGACGATCGCCGGGTGGCCGGCGGCCAGCTGGTCCTTGAGCTGCTGGACGGAGACGCCCGAGCCGTCCTGGCGCACGGTGAGCCCGTACGAGCGGGCGGCGGCGACGACGGGCGGGGAGTAGACGCCGAAGCCGGTGCCGGCCGACTCCGAGCCGTCCGGGTCGCCGACGAAGGCTACGTAGGGGTCGCCGGACAGCGGGCCGGAGTGGCCGAACTCGGGGTGCTCCCGGTCGACGCCGATCCGGTCGAGGATCTGCTGGTCGTCGGCGCTCACGCCGCGGGCGGCGAGGAGCATGCGCAGCGCGGCCGCCTCGCAGTCGTCGTTGAGCTGCTGGTCGTAGTAGGGCACGGACACGGACGCGGGGGCGGCCGAAGCGGGGCTTGCGCCCGCCGCCAGGGTTGCGGTGGCCAGGACGGCGAGCAGGGAGGCTCGTACGGTGATCGTCATGGCCATGACGCTACGAAGGATGGTTGCGTTCCGCAGTCGCTGACCGGCAACCAGGTGACGGAACGCAGCTGCTCCCGATCGGCCGTCTCAGCTCGCGGCCCGTCGGTACGCCCCCGCCCGGGCGGCGGCTTCGGCAGCGGCCGCTGCCCGGTCGGCGGCCGCCTCGTCGAGCGGTTCGGCGGTGGTGAGCATCCGGTAGTAGAGCGGCGCCGAGACGGCCCGGATCACCTCCAACGGGTCGGTGTCGGCCGGGAGTTCGCCGCGCTCGACGGCCTCGGTCACGCACGGCGCCCACTCCTCGACCCGGCGCCGGTAGAAGTGCCGCAGCGCCTCGGCGGTGCCCGGGTCGCCGTTGGCGGCCACCAGGACGGCGCGGAACAGCGCGCCCTGCCGGGGGTCGGCCAGGGTGCGCCGGACCAGTCGGGCGTTGGCCCGCAGGTCCTCGGCGAGCGAGCCGCTGCGGGTGCGCGGCAGCGACTGCTCGGCCATGTCGGCGAGCAGGTCGGCGACCAGGGCGGTGGTGCTGCCCCAGCGCCGGTAGACGGTGGTGCGGCCGACCTCGGCGCGCTGGGCGAGGTCGCCGAGGTCGAGGCCGGCGAAGCCGTGCTCGACCAGGGCGTCCTCGGCGGCCCGCAGGACGGCGGCGCGGACCCGGGCGGTGCGGCCGCCGGGGCGGACGGTGCCGGGGGTGGAGGGCGTGTCGGGCTCGTCGACCATTAACGGGATTCCTGTTCCATTAGTTGGGTGGAGTCTGCTAGCTTCGAGACATCCTAACGGAACGGGAGTCCCATTAGTGGCTCCGAGGGGAGAACCGTCATGACGACCACCACCACGGCACCCACCGGCATGGAGTACCGCCGCCTCGGCGCCTCCGGCCTCAAGGTCCCCGCCCTCAGCCTCGGCACCGGCACCTTCGGCGGCCGCGGCCCGCTGTTCGGCGCCTGGGGCAGCACCGACGTCCAGCAGGCCCGCCGCCTGCTCGACATCGCCCTCGACGCCGGGGTCACCCTCTTCGACACCGCCGACGTCTACTCCGACGGCGCCGCCGAGGAGGTGCTCGGCCAGGCCCTGCGCGGCCGCCGCGACCAGGTGCTGATCTCCACCAAGGCGGGCCTGCCGCTCGGCGACGGCCCCCAGGACGCCGGCACCTCCCGGGCCCGGCTTCTGCGCTCCGTCGAGGACGCGCTGCGCCGCCTCCGCACCGACCACCTCGACCTCTTCCAGCTGCACGCCTACGACGCCGCCACCCCGATCGAGGAGGTGCTGGCCACCCTGGAGGACCTGGTCCGCGCGGGCAAGATCCGCTACACCGGCGTCTCCAACTTCTCCGGCTGGCAGCTGATGAAGTCCCTCGACCTGGCCGAGCGCCACGGCCGCCCCCGCTACGCGGCCCACCAGGTCTACTACTCCCTGGTCGGCCGGGACTACGAGTGGGAGCTGATGCCGCTCGCCGAGCAGGAGGGCGTCGGCGCCCTGGTCTGGAGCCCGCTCGGCTGGGGCCGCCTCACCGGCCGGATCCGCCGCGGCGAGCCGCTCCCGGCCGGCAGCCGGCTGCACGACACCGCCGACTACGGCCCGCCGGTCGAGGAGGACCTGCTGTTCCGGGTGGTCGACGCCCTGGACGAGGTCGCCGCCGAGACCGGCCGCAGCGTCCCCCAGATCGCGATCAACTGGCTGCTGCGCCGCCCGACCGTCTCCTCCGTGATCATCGGCGCCCGCAACGAGGAGCAGCTGCGGCAGAACCTCGGCGCCGTGGGCTGGTCGCTGACCCCGGAGCAGGTCGCCCGGCTGGACGCCGCCAGTGCCCGTACCGCGCCCTACCCGTACTTCCCGTACCGCCGGCAGGAGGCCTTCGCCCGCCTCAATCCGCCGCTCGCGGGCTGACCCCGTCGAGGCGGCTCTCCGGCGCCCCGCGGTGGTCAGCCCAGCCGGTCGGCGGCTTCGAGGCAGGCGGCGATCGTCGGCTGGTGGGCCGTGCCCTGGCGGACCGCGGTCTCGATCGTGCGGGTGAGCGTGGCGTCCGACACCGGTCGTACGGTCAGCGTCGGCGGGAGGCGGTCGGCGGCGATCCGGGGGATCAGCACGGTGTGGCCGCCGCTCGCGGCGAGGGCGGTCATGGCGGCGAAGTCGGTGCAGGTGTGCCGCACCCGCGGGGTGAAGCCGGCCGAGCGGCAGGCCTGGAGGACGGCGTCCCCGCAGGGGGTCTGCGGCGGGGCGGTGATCCACGAGGTGTCCGCGAGCTCCCGCAGGTCGACCGGCGCCCCCGCGCCGCCCGCGGTCGTCGCCGGGCCGGCGGCCGGGTGGTCGGCCCGCACCACCGCGACCAGCGGATCGGTCCGCAGGGTGCGGGTCTCGATGCCGGGGTACGGGGGCGCGGCGAGGTTGGTGTAGCGGTAGACGAGCGCGACGTCGGCGCGGCGCTGGAGCAGCAGCCGTACGGCGGCCTCGGGTTCGGCCTCGGTGATGTGCACCTCCAGGCCGCGGTGGGCGCGCTCCAGGGCCTCGCCCAGCGGGGCCGCGACCGGGACCAGGGCGCTCGGGAAGCAGGCCAGGTGCACCGGGCCGGTCGGTTCCCCGGCGCCGGTGCGCAGCCGCTCCCCGGCCTCGTCGAGCGCCGCGAGCACCGCCCCGGTGTCCGCGGCCAGCCGGTGCCCGGCCGCGGTGAGGTGGACGGAGCGTCCGGTGCGCTCCAGCAGGGCGGTGCCGGCCTCCTCCTCCAGCAGCCGCAGCTGCTGGGAGACGGCGGAGGGCGTGACGCGGTGGAGTTCGGCCACGGCGGTCACCGTGCCGTGCGCCTCCAGGTCGCGCAGGAGGACGAGCCGTCGGACATCGAGCATCAGTCCAGCTTAAGGGCCTGCTGTAGGAGATGTAGCTGGACGCAGGGGCGTGCGGACGGCGAACCTGACGGCCCGACCCCAGTCCCCGAGCAGTACGGGAGTGTCTTCGTGCGCGCCACCGTGATCCACGGCCCCAACGACATCCGGATCGAGGAGGTGCCCGACCCGGTGGTCCGGCGGCCCACCGACGCGGTGGTGCGGGTGGTCAACGCCTGCATCTGCGGCAGCGACCTGTGGGCGTACCGGGGCGTCGCCGCCCGGGTCCCCGGGCAGCGGATCGGGCACGAGTTCCTCGGCGTCGTCGAGGCGGTCGGCCCCGAGGTGACCGGCTTCGCGCCGGGCGACTTCGTGCTCGCCCCGTTCGTCTGGTCGGACGGCACCTGCGGGTTCTGCCGCGAGGGCCTGCACACCTCCTGCCCCGAGGGCGGCTTCTGGGGGTCGGTCGGCTCCGACGGGGGCCAGGGCGAGGCGGTGCGGGTGCCGTTCGCCGACGGGACGCTGGTGAAGCTCCCGAAGGAGGCCGCCGGTGAGGAGAAGCTGCTGCCCGGCCTGCTCGCCCTCTCCGACGTGATGAGCACCGGCCACCACGCCGCGGTCTCCGCCCGGGTCCGCCCCGGTGCCACCGTCGCCGTGGTCGGCGACGGCGCGGTCGGCCTGTGCGGCGTGCTCGCCGCCCACCGGCTGGGCGCCGGGCGGATCATCGCGCTCGGCCGGCACGAGCGGCGCACCGCGATCGCCCGCGACTTCGGCGCCACCGACGTCGTCGCCGAGCGCGGCGAGGCCGCGGTCGAGGCGGTCCGGGAGCTGACCGGCGGACTCGGCGCGCACGCCGTGCTGGAGGCCGTCGGCACCGAGGAGTCGATGCGGACGGCCCTCTCCATCACCCGCGACGGCGGCACGGTCGGCTACGTCGGCGTGCCGCACGGCGGCTCGGCCGGCGTGGACATCTCGCAGATGTTCGACCGGAACGTCTCGCTGGCCGGCGGCGTCGCCCCGGCCCGCGCCTACATCCCCGAACTGCTCCCGGACGTGCTCTCCGGCGCCATCGACCCCGGTGCGGTCTTCGACCGCACCGTGGACCTCGACGGCGTCCCGGACGGCTACCGGGCGATGGACGACCGTACGGCGCTCAAGGTCCGCATCGCGTTCTGACCGCCCTGCCCCCCGGGTCGCGGCTGCCCTCTTGTTCAAAGTTGATCGACTGCCCTATCTTTTGCTCAGCTTCAAGCAACTCATTGCAGATTCGAGCAGGGGGATCGATGGCCCACGTCACCGCCGAGAACGTCATCGCCCTGGACATCGGCGGCACCGAGATCAAGGGCGCCGTGGTGGCGGAGGACGGCACGGTCCTGCGCAGTGAGCGCCGGCCCACCCGGCCCGCCCGCGGCGGTGGCGCGGTCATCGACACCGTGCTCGACTGCGCCGCCGAACTCGCGGAACTCGCCCGGCGGGCCGGAGCCCCGCCCCGGGCCGTCGGCGTCGTCGCGCCCGGCCTGGTCGACGAGAGCGCGGGCACGGTGGTCAAGGCGGTCAACCTCGACTGGCACGACATCCCGCTCCGCCGCCGGGTGGCCGAACACCTCGGCCTCCCGGTCGCGTTCGGCCACGACGTCCGGGCCGGCGGCCTCGCCGAGGCCCGCCTCGGCGCCGGGCGCGGCAGCGACTCCTTCGTCTTCGTCCCCGTCGGCACGGGCATCGCCGCCGCCGTGGTGACCGGCGGCCGCGCCCAGGGCGGCGCGCGCGGGATCGCGGGCGAACTCGGCCACCTGGTCGTACGGCCCGGCGGCGAGCGCTGTGCCTGCGGCGGCCGGGGCTGCCTGGAGACCGTCGCCTCGGCCTCCGCGATCGCCCGCCGGCACGCCCGGCTCACCGGCACCCCGGACCTCGGCGCCGAGGACGTGCACCGGCGGGCGAGCGCCGGCGAGCCCGTCGCCGCCCAGGTCTGGGCCGAGGCGGTGGCGGCCCTCGCCGACGGCCTGGCCGCCACCGTCACCCTGCTCGACCCGGAGCGGATCGTGATCGGCGGCGGCCTCGCCCGGGCCGGGGCGGGCCTCCTCGCCCCGCTGGCCACGGCACTCGCCGAGCGGTTGGCCTTCCGCACCCCGCCCCGGCTGGTCGCCGCCGAACACGGCCGCAGCGCGGGCTGCCTCGGCGCGGCCCTGCTGGCCCGGGACCTGCTGGCCCGGGACTTGCTGGTGGCCGGGGGCCCGTCGGCCAGGGACCCGTTCGTCCAAGCCCCGTCGCCCGTCGGAGGCACGCCGTGATCCTCACCGTCACCCTCAACACCGCCGTGGACGTCACCTACCGCCTCGACCGGGTGGCCCGGCACGGCAGCAACCGGGTCGGGGCCGTCACCGAACGGGCCGGCGGCAAGGGCGTCAACGTCGCCCGGGTGCTCGCCGCGCTCGGTCACGACACCGTGGTCACCGGCCTGGTCGGCGGCGCCACCGGGCAGGCCCTGCGGGCCGACCTCGCCGCCGCCGGACTGCGCGACGCACTCCAACCGATCGCGGGCCCCACCCGGCGCACCGTCGCCGTGGTCGAGGACGCCACCGGAGACGCGACCGTCTACCTGGAACCCGGCCCCACCGTCACCGCCGAGGAATGGTCCGACTTCACCGTCCGCTACCGCCGACTGCTGCGCACCGCCCGGGCCGTCGTCCTGTCCGGCTCGCTGCCCGGCGGCGTGCCACCGGATGCCTACGGACAGCTGGTCGCCCTCGCCGCCGAGGCGCGGGTGCCCGCCGTCCTCGACGCCGAGGGGCCCGCCCTGCTCGCCGGACTGGCCGCCGGCCCCGCCCTGGTCAAGCCCAACGCGGCCGAACTCGCCGCGACGGCGGGCCCGGTGGACCCCCTCACCGGCGCCCGGCTGCTGCGCGCCGCCGGAGCCCGCGCCGTGGTCGTCTCCCTCGGCCCCCGCGGGCTGCTCGCCAGCACACCGGAGGGCGACTGGCGCGCCCGCCCGCCCGAGGACGCGCGCGGCAACCCGACCGGCGCCGGCGACTCGGCGGTCGCCGCCCTCACCGCGGGCCTGGTCGCCGCAACCCCGTGGCCGGAGCGGCTGGCCGAGGCCGTCGCCCTCTCCGCGGCGACCGTGCTGGCCCCGCTCGCCGGCAGCTTCGACCCGGCGGACCACCGGCGACTGCTCCCCCTCGTCCGGGTCCACCCGGTCCATCCGGCCGTACCGGGCTCCGCCCCGCGAGGAGAACCGCACCCCTCGTGACCTGGCGGGTCCGTCGGTGAATCGGCTGCGCCACCCTAGGGTCCGTCTTCAAACTCCCGTCTGCGGGCCGACGCCGGGGCACGCGCCTCGCCGCGTTGTCGTCGGTCGCCAATGCGCTGCATTGGGCTCCCTCCTCCGCCTTGCGA
>NZ_JBHYGR010000070.1:0-5072 GCF_042738155.1 Kitasatospora sp. NPDC059088
ATCCACACCCACCCCCAGACACCGGATATTAGTTGTGGTATCGTGGGAGCGGTGTTGTTTATAAGACACACACCAGGAACTGGCGCGGCCGGAACGGGGCAACGGCCCGCCCACCACGGCGTGGTGGGCGAGGTCGGCACGACGAACGGCCGAGGGCCCGGGACGCACAGCCGCGTCCCGGGCCCTCGTCGCGTCCGGGCCGGGTGCGAACGGCCCCCGGGAGTGCCGGACTTGTCCGTACCCGTCCGATGTCCACGAGGATTTCACTCCCGGGGTCTACCCGCGTAGCCGCGAAGCCGACACACTGGCGCACGCAACTCATCAGTCAATCCGATCTTCTGATGGAGCGTTCGCCATGGCCCTCACCGGATCCATACGCCGGTTCCTGTCCTGCCTGCCGGCCGCCGCCGCCCTCGTCGCCGCGACCGTGGTCGCCGGCGGCAGCCCGGCCCAGGCCGCACTGCCGACCCCGATCTCCGCCGCCACCGCCCGGCTCTACCTCGACGGGATGACCGCGACCCCCGAGACCCACGCGGACAGCTACGACAGAACCCTCTTCCCCACCTGGATCAAGATCAGCGGCAGCTGCGACACCCGCAAGTGGATCGTCAAGCGGGACGGCACCGACGTCACCACCGACACCTCCTGCAAGGCCACCAGCGGCAGTTGGACCTCGCCGTACGACGGCGCCACCACCACCAACCCGTCCACCTTCGACGTGGACCACCTGGTGCCGCTCTCCGAGGCCTGGGCCTCCGGCGCCTGGGCCTGGACCACCGCCCAGCGCCAGGCCTTCGCCAACGACGTCACCCGCCCCCAGCTGGTCCTGGTCTCCGCGAGCAGCAACCGCTCCAAGGGCGACCGCGACCCGGCCGAGTGGCTCCCCCAGGCCTCCTACCGCTGCACCTACGCCCGCGCCTGGGTGCAGGTGAAGCAGTACTACGGGCTCGGCGTGGACAGCACCGAGAAGACCGCGCTCACCGGCATCCTCGACAACTGCTGACCCTCCGAACGTCGGGGACGGGTGCCGGACCCGGGCGCCCGTCCCCGGGCCGGACCCACTCGCCCCCTGACCCCGGCCCCGCTCACCCCTCCGAGTCCGCGGGGAAGGCCACCGGGTAGGGCTCGGTGAAGTCGGCCGAGCGGGAGACCTCGCGCCACCGGCTGTCCTCCTCCAGCAGCCGGCGGTCCTGCGCGATCGAACCCTCGGCCGCGTTGACCCCCAGCGGCAGGTGGTCCGGGACATCGCGGCGCCCGGCCATCCGCACCAGGATCTCGGCAGCCCGGTCCGGGTCACCGGCAGCGCCGTCCACACCCTTGCGCAGCCGCTCGTTGACCGCGCCGACCGTTCCCGCATAGGCCTCCGGGACCTCGTGCACCACCATCGACGCCCCCGCCCAGTCGGTACGGAAGCCGCTCGGCTCGACCACCAGCACCTTCACGCCGAACGGCGCGAGCTCGGCCCGCAGAACCCGGCTGAACCCGTCGATGGCGAACTTCGCCGCCTGGTACGAGGCGATGCCCGGCGAACCGCCGACCCGCCCGCCCACCGAGGAGAACTGCATCACCAGGCCCCCCTTCTGCTCGCGCAGCAGCGGGATCGCAGCCTTGGTGACGTGGTAGACGCCCCAGAAGTTCGTCTCGAACTGGGCCCGGAAGTCGGCGTCCTCGGTGGTCTCGATCGGCGAGACGTTGGCGTACCCGGCGTTGTTGACCAGCACGTCGATCCGGCCGAAGGCCTCCCGCGCCTGGGCGACGGCCGCCCGGGCCGCCGCCGGATCGGTGACGTCGAGCGCCACCGGGCGGACGCGCTCGCCGAACTCCTCGACGAGGTCGGCCAGCTGCTCCGGCCGCCGGGCCGTCGCGACCACCAGGTCACCGGCCTCCAGTGCCGCGCGCACCAGGCTCCGGCCGAAGCCGCGCGAGCTGCCGGTGACGAACCAGACCCGCGCCTCGGGGCGGCGTGCGCTCTCCGCGTTCTCCATGCTCTCCGCGCTCTTCATGCTCTCCATGACTCTCCTCCGCGTTCTCCGGCGTGCCGTGTCGTGCCGTGTCGTGCCGTGTCGTGCCGTGCCATTAGTAGAACACCGTTGCGCTAATAGTGCAACGCCGTTGCGGTAATACGGCAACGGCGTTGCCCTACCATGGGTGGATGGCAGACACACCGGAGTTCCAGCGCGCACGCTCGCCCGAGGCCAAGCGCAGACGCGAAGCCGCGATCCTGGAAGCGGCCGCGGCACTCGGCCGCGAGCGCGGCGTCAGGGAGATCACCCTGACCGACATCGCCTCCGCCGTCGGCATGCACAAGTCGGCCCTGCTGCGGTACTTCGAGACGCGCGAGGAGATCTTCCTGCGCCTCACCGCCGAGGGCTGGGCCGAGTGGTCGCAGGCCCTCACAGCGCGGCTGCGGGAGACCGGGGACCCGAGCCCGGCGACCGTCGCCCGGGCCTTCGCCGCCACCCTCGCCGAGCGCGGGAGCTTCTGCGACCTGCTCGCCCACGCACCGCTCAACCTCGAACGCCACGTCTCCGTCGACGCGGTCCGCGAGTTCAAGCTCGCCACGGTCGCCGCCCGCGAACCCGTCACCGCCGCGCTACGGGAACAACTCCCCACTCTCGACGACCAGGACGTCACCGACCTGTTCGCCACCGCCGTCTCCCTCGCCGGCGCCATGTGGCAGATCGCCAACCCGGGCCCCGAGGTCGCCGCCCTCTACCGCAGCGACCCCCGCCTCGCCCACGCCGTCGTCGAGGTCGAACCCCGGCTCGCCCGCATCCTCACCGCGACGATCACCGGCCTGGCCGGGAAGTCCGAGGGCTAGGGTCCGTCCCGCGTTCAGTCGGCCGGCCGGGACGGGAAGGCCCGCAGCGTCCGGAGGTCCGCGGTCGCGATCAGGGGCAGGCAGGAGAGCAGGCCGATCCCGGCGATCGTCCACAGCGTGGGGCGGGTGCCGAGGACCGAGCCGAGGTAGCCGCCGGCCAGTGCCCCGAGCGGGCGGGTGCCCCAGATGGCGAACCGCACGGAGGCGTTCATCCGGCCTTGCAGGCCGGTGGGGGTGATGGCCTGGCGCAGGCTCACCTGGCCGATGTTGTAGACGGTGATGCCGCAGGCCATGATGCCGGTCGCGACGCCCAGGGTCGGCACGGCACGGGCCGGCGCCGCGGTCGCGAGCACCAGCACGGCGATCCCCGACATGGACTTGGCCGCGACCAGGACGGGGCCGAGGCCCACGCGCCGGATGACCCGGCCGCTGAGCGTGGCCCCCAGCAGCGCACCGCAGTTGCCCATGCTCAGGGCCAGCCCGAGCTCCCCCGGCGAGAGCCGCAGGTCGCGCAGCGCGTACGCGGTCAGGACGGCGCCCAGCGCGCCGCTCAGGCCGACGAGATTGCTGATGCCCGTGGCCAGGGTCAGCGAGCGCAGGGTCCGGTGGCCGAAGACGAACCGCAGCCCCTCGGCGATCCGGGTGCGCATCCGCTCCCTCGTCCGCGGCACCGGCACCCGGGGCGTCCGGATGAGGCAGAGGAGCAGCGCGGACACCAGGTAGCTCACCGAGTTGACGGCCAGGACCAGGGGCGCGGCGACGGTCTGCAGCAGCAGGCCGCCGATGCTGGGGCCCGCCAGCTCCGCCGTCGAGCGGGAGAACTCCAGCCGGCTGTTGCCGTCCGGGGTCTGCTCCCGCGCCACGACCGTCGGCAGGAACGCCTGGTCGGCGATGTCGAAGAAGACCGTGCACAGCCCGATGGCGAACCCGACCGCGCAGAGCAGCGGCACGCTCAGCACCCCGGCGAGGTGGGCCGCCGGCAGCAGGGCGATGGTCACGGCCCGGCCGACGTCCGCCACCACCATCACCCGCCGGCGGTCCCACCGGTCGAGCAGCGCGCCCGCCGGCAGGCCGACCAGGAGGAACGGCAGGGACTCCATCGCCGAGACGAGTCCCAGCTGGCCGGTCGAGGCGGACAGGGTCGTCAGGGCGAGCACGGGGATGACGAAGAACGTGATCCGCGTCCCGAACTCGCTGACGGTGTGCGCCGCCCACAGGACCTGGAAGTTCCGCTGCCGCCAGACGCTGACCAGCGGTCCCGGCCGCGGCCGGGACCGGGGCCGGGCGGGAGCGGCCGGCCCCGGGGGTGGGACCACCTCGACCGGCCGGCTCACAGGTACAGCGGGTGCGGCCGTCCGGAGCCCGCGACGTTGTGGCGCTCCCCGTAACCGGCGCGGGAGAAGGCCGAGACCAGCCGGCCGTCAACGGCGCCCAGGGCCACGTCGTGGCGGGGGGCCGGCCCGTCCACGACCCCGAGGAGGTGGGGGCTGGTCACGTACTCCTGGACGAGCCAGCCCTCGGCGCCCGCGAGGTCGACGGCGGCCTCCCAGGCCGGTGCGTCGGCGGCCTCCCGGCCGATCACCACACCGTTGCCGCGGGTGTCCAGCGGGCGCTTGAGGACGTAGCGGTCGCGGTCGCGGACGACGGCGTGCAGCGTCGCCGCGTCGCAGTGCGCGAGGTTGCGCGACCACGGGATCGCCGGACGGACCCGGCGGTAGTCGGCGGCGTCGAAGAGGTGGGCGAAGCGCGGGTCGGAGAGCACGGCGAGGCACAGCTTGTTGTCGCCGATCAGGCGTCCGCGCAGCCCGTTCTGCACGAACAGCCGGCCCTCGCGCACGGCCTCCAGGTAGGACGCCGCGCCGTCGCCCATCCGCAGCAGGTCCTGGATGCCGACCTTGGCGAACGCGTGCCGCACCGCCTCCCCGCGTACGACGACGCCCCCGCGCCCGTCGAGCGAGATCTCGCGCGGGTCCGCGTGCAGGACCCGGACGCCCAGGGCCGTCAGGGCGGTGTCGTAGTCACGGGTGTCGGCGCGGTAGCTGCCGTCCGGGCAGAGCAGGGCCACCGTCTCCGGACGGGTCCCGGTGTGCTGCTCCGCCAGGCGCAGCAGCCAACTCCCCGGCCAGAGCGGGTCGTCGGCCGGCAGCGGGGGGGGGGGCCGCCGCAGGGGCGCCGGGGTGTCGCGCGCGGCGTCCCCGGGCCCGCGCCCCCCCGGGGGCGGGCGCGGCGCCCCCCGGGGCGCGGGGGAGCC
>NZ_JBHYGR010000070.1:5082-8085 GCF_042738155.1 Kitasatospora sp. NPDC059088
CCCGTGGTGGCGCTGCGCCGGGCCCGCCCGCACCCCCCGCGCCCGGGGGGGGGGGGGGGCGGCGCGGGCCCCGGGACGGCGGCCGCGGGGCCGCCCCCCCCGCGACCGCCAGGCCGCCCGGCCCCGGCCGGCCCCGGGCAGGCCCCCGGGGCAGTTGGCGTTGGTCTCCAGCACCCGCAGCGTGCCGTCGGCCTGGGGCAGCAGGTCGATCCGCAGCAGGTGCACCCGGGTGTCGCGGGCGGCGTCCACGTGCTCGCGCAGCACCTGGGGAAGCGTCAGCACCTCGCGCAGGTCGCGGTCGTGGTCCCAGGCCGCCACCAGCGTCTCGATCACCCGGTGGTACGAGGCGACGAACGCGTCCAGCTCGCTGCGCAGCTGCGGGCGCACCCGCAGCGGCAGCCCCTGCGGCTGCGGCTGCGCCCGGACGATCTCGAAGACCTGCGACTCGGCGAGCTCGCGCCCCTCGGCCGTCCGCGCGATCGCGACGACCTCCCGGGTGAACTCCTCGTCCAGCCCGGGCCAGGTGTACCCGCCGGCCCTGGGCCCGTCCGGGGACGGCACGTGGGGGCGGGCCGGCATGACCGTGGTCGTGCCGGTCGGCCCGCCGACCGCGCCCTGGTCGCCGCCGGGGCCGCCGGGGCCGGGAATCGACTGCATGATCCGGTGTCCTTCCGCAGTTGGGAGGCGTGCGCCCGCGCCCCGCCACGGCCGGTGCACACACGTGATCCCGGAGTATCCAGCCAGCCGCGGACGACTCGGTGGACCGCAGCGCGCGGTTCGTCAGATCGAGTGAGGGGACCGGACCCGCACAGGACTGCCTGCACCGGTCGGTCCGCGTCGCCCCGCCCACCGACGCGGCCTGGTCACTGGGCGCTCGCCGCGGGGCGGACCACCAGCTCGTTGACGTCGACCTCCCGGGGCTGGGACACCGCGTAGGCGATGGCCCCCGCCACCGCGGAGGCGGGAATGGCCACGGCGCGGTACGCCTTCATGGCCTCCCGCGCGGCGGGGTCCGCGATGCCGTCGGCGAGTTCGGACTCGGTCACGCCGGGAGAGACGAGGGTGACCCGGATGTCGCCGGCCGACTCCTGGCGCAGCCCTTCGGAGATCGCTCGGACGGCGAACTTGGTGGCGCAGTAGACGGCGGCGGTGGGCGAGACCTCGTACGCGCCGACGGACGCGATGTTCACGACGTGCCCGCCGCCCTGGGCCCGCATCACGGGCAGCGCGGCGGCGATGCCGTGCAGGACTCCCCTCACGTTCACGTCGATCATGCGGTCCCACTCGTCCGTCCTCAGCGCCTCCAGGGGCGACAGCGGCATCACTCCGGCGTTGTTGACCAGGACGTCGACCCGGCCGTAGCGCTCACCGGCGGCGGCCACGAAGGCCCGGACGTCGGCGGCGTCCGTGACGTCGAGGCGCCGGAACGCCGCGGTGGCGCCCGCGGCGGTCAGCTCGCCGGTGAGCGCGTCGAGGCGGTCGGTGCGCCGGGCCCCGAGGAACAGCCGGTGGCCGTCGGCGGCGAGCCGGCGGGCGGTGGCCTCCCCGATGCCGCTGCTCGCCCCGGTGACCAGTACGACCTTGGATGTCTGCGTCATGCCTGCTTCTCCTCCTGGTGGAGCACGGGGTTCGTCGACGGATGCGGATCCGTTCCGCCGGACCGAGTCTGGGCGGGGCGCGGGCGACCGACCAGGACGTGTCCTGCCTGGGTGCGGTACACCCAGGCAGGGCCCGGTCGGCGCCACCTAGGGTGAGGACGTGACCGACAACCATCTGGGAGAGTTCCTACGCGCACGCCGCGCGGCCCTGCGGCCACAGGACGCCGGCATGGCGAGCCACGGGGTGCGCAGGGTCGCCGGACTGCGCCGGGAGGAGGTCGCCGTCCTGGCCGGGGTGAACGCGGACTACTACACCCGCCTGGAACAGGGGCGGGAACGCCACCCGTCGGCCCAGGTCCTCGACGCGCTCGGCCGCGCCCTGCGGCTCGACCCGGACGGGCAAGCGCACCTGCACCAGCTGGCGGGGACGGTGCCGGGCAGCCGGTTCGCCCACACCACCGACCTGGTCGGCCCCGCCCTGCGCCAGCTGCTGGACGGCTACCCCGCCGCCCCGGCCTTCGTCATCAACCGGACCCTGGACGTCCTGGCCGCCAATGCCCTGGCCGAGGCCCTGCACTCGCCCTTCGAGCGGATGGACAACCTCGCCCGGATGGCCTTCCTCGACCCGGCGGGCCGGCAGTTCCACGAACGGTGGGGCCACACGGCCCAAGCCGTCGTGGGCCATCTGCGGCAGGCCGCCGGGCTCGACCCGGACAGCCCCCGGCTGCGCGCGCTCGTCCGCACCCTCACCGACCACAGCACCGACTTCACCCGGCTGTGGAACGTCCACTCCGTACGCGGAAAGACCCAGGAGGCCAAGCACTTCCTCCACCCGGACGTCGGCCCGCTGACCCTCACCTACCAGGCCTTCGACGTGCGCGACGCTCCCGGCCAGCAACTGGTCGTCTACCAGGCGGAGCCCGGCAGTTCCAGCGCCCAGGCCCTCGCCCTGCTCGGGTCCCTGCGCGCCACCGCGAACCGCGCCGCCGGCTGAGCCGGAGGTCGGCTCCGCGACTCGAACGGTCGCCACCCGGCTGGGTCAACTGGCGAGCGTTCCAACGGATTTGGGCCTACGGTGCGGTCCCAGGGGGGCCATCGAGCGAAAGGCTGTTGACGGCATGGCTGGGAAGTTCGAGCTGTACACGGACGAGAGCGGGATGCACCGGTTCCGGCTCAAGGCGAGCAACGGGACCGTCGTGGTGACCGGTGACCCGCAGGAGAGCAAGGACGACTGCCTGAAGAGCATCGAGTCGATCCGTAAGCTCGCGCCGTACGCGGAGCTCAAGGAGGCGGCCGGGTCGATGTGACGCGGCGGTGCCGGGGCGCGGGGGGGGGGGGGGGCGGGACCCCCCCCCCATACGCCGAGTCAACCTAAAACACCACCGCGGCGACCGGCTCCGCCGCG
>NZ_JBHYGR010000070.1:8095-45126 GCF_042738155.1 Kitasatospora sp. NPDC059088
GCTTCTTCTCAGTGGTCTCGAACGGTAAGCTCGCGCTGTTCGGGGAGCTGTGGGGGGGGGCGGGGTATTGGTCCGGGGGGGGGCGGGGGGGGGGGGCGGGGGGTCAAAACCCCCCCCCCGCGTTCGCTTGTACGACAGATCCCTTTGGCCGGGTGCACGCCGTGCGCGGAGACAACACAGGCATGCGCGTCGCCATCGTCACCGAATCCTTCCCTCCCGAGGTCAACGGAGTCGCCCACAGCGTGCTGCGGACGGCCGAGCACCTGCTCCGTCGGGGCCACCGGCCCCTCGTCGTCACCCCCGCACCGGCCCGGGGCGCCCAGTGCCCGCCGCAGACCTTCGGCTCCGTCGCCGATGCGGAACGGATCCCCGTCGTGCGGATCCCGTCGGTGCCGCTGCCCGGGTACCCGCAGGTGCGGATCGCCCTGCCGAGCCGGCAGCTGGCGGCCGCGCTGGCCGGGCACCGGCCCGACATCGTCCACCTGGCCAGCCCGTTCGTCCTGGGTGCGCGCGGCATGCAGGTCGCGGCCCGGCTCGGCGTGCCCGCCGTCGCCGTCTACCAGACCGACCTCGCCGGGTACGCCCACGCCTACCGGGCCGGACGCGGGCTCGGCGAGGCCGCCGCCTGGCGGCGCATCCGGGCCGTGCACCGGGCCGCCGCCCGCACGCTGGCGCCGTCCACCCCCGCCGCCCAGGACCTCACCGCGCACGGGGTGCCCCGGGTCCAGCTGTGGCCGCGCGGGGTGGACTCGGTGCGCTTCCACCCCCGGCACCGGGACGAGGCGCTGCACCGGGCCCTCGCCCCCGGCGGGGAGGTGCTGGTCGGGTACGTCGGGCGGCTGGCGCCCGAGAAGCGGGTCGACCTGCTGGCCGCCGCCTCAGCGCTGCCCGGGGTGCGGGTGGTGGTGGTCGGGGACGGCCCCTCGGCGCCCGGCCTCAGGGCCGCCATGCCCGGCGCGGTGTTCCTCGGGCGCCGCACCGGCGAGGAACTCGCGCGATGTTTCGCCACCCTCGACGTGTTCGTCCACACCGGCCCGCTGGAGACCTTCTGCCAGACCATCCAGGAGGCGATGGCCAGCGGCGTCCCCGTGATCGGCCCGGCCGCCGGCGGCCCGCTCGACCTGGTCTCCCACCACCGCACCGGACTGCTGGTGCCGCCCCGCGACGGCACGGCGGTCGCCCGGGCCGTCGCCGAACTGGCCGCCGACCCGGCCCGGCGGGCCCGGTACGGGCAGGCCGGACGGGCCGAGGTGACCGCCCGGACCTGGGAGGCGGTCGGGGACCTGCTGCTGCGGCACTACGCCGAGGTGCTGGCGGAGCACCGGAGGGTGGGGGTGGCTCCTTCGGCGGCTCCGTCCGGGGTCGGGGCCGAGGTCGGGGTCGGGGCCGAGGTCGGGATCGGGGCCGGGACCGAGGTCGAGGTCGAGCCCCGGTCGCCGGGGGCGTCGGCCGGGACGGTGGTGCCGGTGCTGCCCGTGCTGCCCGTACTGTCGGAGGAGTTGCCGGCATGACTGCGCCGCCCCGCGGCGGGCCGCTGACCATCGTGCGGCTCGCCAACTTCGTCACCCCGGTCTCCGGCGGCCTGCGCACCGCACTGCGCCACCTGGGCGCCGGGTACCGGGCTGCCGGACACCGGCCCGTCCTGATCGTGCCCGGCGAACGGCGCACCGAGGAGGACACCGAGCAGGGTCTGGTGATCACCCTGCCCGGCCCGGTGCTGCCGGCCAGCGGCGGGTACCGGCTGCTCGCCGACCGACGGGCGGTCGCCGCCGAACTGACCCGGCTCGGCCCCGACCGGCTGGAGGTCTCCGACCGCACCACCCTGCGCTGGACCGGCGCCTGGGCCCGTCGGCACGGGGTCCGCTCGGTGATGGTCTCGCACGAGAGCGCCAGCGGAGTGCTGCGGACCTGGGGCCTGCCCGGCCCGCTCGCCGCCGCGGCCGCCGACCGGCTCAACGCGGCCACCGCCCGCGGCTACGACTCGGTGCTCTGCACCACCGACTGGGCGGCGGCCGAGTTCCGCCGGATCGGCGTGCCCAACCTGGTCCGGGCCCCGCTCGGGGTCGACCTGGCGGCGATGCGCCCGCTGCCCACGGCCGTACGGGCGCTGGAACGGGCCCGGTACTCGGCGCCCGGGGACGTCCTGCTGGTGCTCTGTTCCCGGCTCTCCGCCGAGAAGCGGCCCGAACGCGCCGTCGAGGCACTGGCCCGGCTGCGGGCGCGGGGGTTCCCCGCCGTCCTGGTGGTGGCCGGGACCGGACCGCTGCGGTCCCGGCTCGCCGCCCGGGCCGCCCGGCTGCGGCTGCCCGTACGCTTCCTCGGGCACCTGAACGGGCGGGCGGAGCTGGCCGCACTGCTGGGCAGCGCGGACGTGGTGCTGGCCCCCGGACCGGTGGAGACCTTCGGACTGGCCGCCCTGGAGGCACTGGCCTGCGGCACCCCCGTCGCGGTCAGCCGCTCCTCCGCGCTGCCCGGCCTGATCGGGCCCGCCGGGATCGCCGCCGCCGACACCGGGGCCGGATTCGCCGCCGCCGTCACGGAGTTGCTCCGCCGACCGGAACCGGCCCGGCGGGCCGCCGCCCGGGCCCAGGCCGAACGGTACGGCTGGTCGGCGGCGGTGGCCGCCTTCCTGGCCGCGCACGGGGCCCGGACCTCCGATGCCACCGGGAGGAGTGGGGATGAGCGTGCTCGACGCGGGGCCTGACCGGACCGCCGACGACCGGCCCACCGCGGGCGAACTGCTGCGCTTCGTCGCGCTCGGCGACTCGCTCACGGAGGGCGTCGGGGACCAGGTCGGCGAACGGTGGCGCGGCTGGGCCGCCGTCCTCGCCCGGTCACTGGCCCCCGAGGGGCAGGACGTCGAGTTCGCCAACCTGGCGTACAGCGGCGCACTGACCGCAGATCTGACGACTCGTCAACTCCTGGCGGCACTCGCCCTTCGGCCCCAGCTGGCGGCGGTCCTGGTCGGCGGCAACGACACCCTGCGGGCCGGCTTCGACATCCGCCGCACCACCCGGGAACTCGACGCCACCCTCGGCGAACTCTCCGGCCACGGCGCCGTCCTGCTCACCGCCTGCCTGCCCGACCCCGGCACCCTCCTCCGGCTCCCCGCCCCGCTCGCCCGACCACTGGCCCGACGGATGCGCGCCGTCAACACCGTCGTCCACGCCCTCACCACCCGGCACCGGGCCGTCCACCTGCACATCGCCGAACTGCCCTGGTGCGAGCAGCGCGGCCTGCTCAGCGTCGACCGCCTCCACCCCAGTGCCGAAGGACACCACCTGATCGCCCGCCGCTTCCACGAACTGCTCGCCACCCAGGGCCACCCCCTCGGCCCGCCACCCGCCGCCGAACCCGTCGAACCGCCGCCCGGCCTCGCCGCCGACCTGTGGTGGATGGCCACCCGCGGCACCCGCTGGCTCGCCGCCCGCAGCACCGACCTCCTACCGGGCCTGCTCGCCCTCGCGGCCGTCGAAGGCGCCGCCCGCCTCCGCGGATCGAGCGCCCGGCACGACGAACAGATGGCCCGAGCGGCCGCCCAGGCCCTGGCCTCCCTGGGGTGACGGCCCGCCGGGCGGGGCCGGGAGGGCAGGTCGGGCGGCGGTGCGGGGGCGTGTCCCTTCCGGGTGGTGGTCGGGGTGGGCGGGAACCATCGGGTGCGTGAGGATGTCGTCCCCCGGGAGATGAGCGGGTGGAAGGAGTCGGGGTGGAGGGAGTCGGGGTGGAGGCGTCGGGTGCGGCGGGACGAGAGATGATGGCGGCCGCCGGGGTGCTGTTCCCGGACGGGCGGGGGCGGGTGCTGGTGGTGCGGCTGCCGTACGACCGGAAGCATCCGGTGGCGATCCCGGGTGGCGGGTGGGAGCCCGGCGACCGGTCGCCGCGGGAGACGGCGTTGCGGGAGATCGCCGAGGAGCTGGGGTTCACGCCCCGGCTGGGAGCGTTGGCGTGCGTCGACTGGGCGATGTCCCCGAGCCGGCCGCCGATCGTGGCCTACCTGTACTGGGCCGAGGCGTTGACGCCGGAGCAGGTGTCGGCGATCCGGCCGGACGCGGCGGAGGTCGGCGGCTGGGTCTGGCTGACGGCGGAGGAGGCCGGGCACGCCCTGCCGCCGCGGCTGTCCCGCCGGGTGGCGGCCTGTCTGCGGGCGCCGCGGGAGGCCGGGCCCCTGGAGCTGGAGGACAGCCGGCCGGTGGGGCACACCCTGGGGGCGCTGCCCGCCGAGGGGCCCGTGCCGGAGTACACCGGGCTGGCCGCCGCGCCAGGGCCGGGGTCGGGGCCGGGGTCAGCTGCGGGGCAGCCGTCGGAGGCGCCAGAGCCGCTGGAGCCGCCGATGGACCGGGACACCTACTACGCCACCCGGCCGCGGATCCGGGCGAAGGCGCGGGCCCTCTTCACGGACGGTGACGGCCGGGTGCTGCTGGTGCGGCTGCGGCCGTGGGACGGGCCGCGCGGGCGGGTGCCGTACTGGACACTGCCGGGCGGCGGGGTGGAGGCGGACCGCGAGACGCCCCGCACGGCGGCGGGGCGGGAGATCCGCGAGGAACTGGGCTGGGAGGTCGAGCCCGGGCGGCTGCTGGCGTTGGACTGGCTGCCGGGGGCGGCGGCCGATCCCGGGGCCGGTCCCGCGACCGACCCTGCGACCGGTCAGGACACCGCCGTGCTGGTGTACGTCTACGACGGCGGCGCGGTGACGGAGGAGTCGCTCGGCACGATCGTCCTCCAGGAGCAGGAACTGGTGGAGTGGCGGCTGTGCGACCCGGCCGAGGCGCGGACGCTGCTCTCCGGACCGTCCTGGGACCGGGTGGCCGCGGCCCTCGCGGCCCGGGAGCGCGCGGGCGGACCGGTCGAGCTGGTACGCGGACGGCCGATCGGTCCCGTGGTTGGGAACGCGTCGGCCGGTGAAGACTGGGAGCATGCAGAACACGATCACTGAGGTGCTGGCCGGCCGGACGGTCGAGGCGGTCAGCGGAGGCGACCGGCTGGACCTGCGGCTCGACGGGCCGGTGACCGTACGAGTGGTGCACGAGTTCCGCTTCGCGGCGCCGTCCTTCACCACGCCGGAGGAGGTCGGGCACTTCTTCCCCGCGCTCACCTTCCGGCCGACGCCCGCCCTGCTGGCCCTGGTCGGCCGGACCGTCGGCACCGCCCGGATCACCCTGGCCGGCGGCCTGGAGCTGGGTTTCACGGAGGGCGGTGAGCTGTCCGTCCCGCCGCACGCGGTGCTCGCGCCGTGGAGCGTGCTGAGCGCCGAGGGGGCGGTCTGCGCGGGGCTGGCCGGCGGGGAGGTCCAGTGGGCACCGCCGGACGGGGCACCGCCGGACGGGGCCGGGCCCGGCAGGGCGGGGCCCGGCGGGGCGGGGCCCGGCGGGGCGTGAGCCGCCGCCGGGGCCGTGCCGGTGCCCGGTCAGACCTCCAGGTCGGCCTCGATCTTGACCAGCTGGTGGCGGGCCATCGCCAGGTTGGCGCGGCCCTTGTCCAGTGCCAGGTAGAGGAACAGGCCCTTGCCGGTGCGGCCGGTGAGCGGGCGGATCAGGTGGTACTGGGTGCTCAGCGTGATGAGGATGTCCTCGATGCCGTCCTGGAGGCCGAGCATGTCCATGGTGCGCATCTTGGCGCGCATCACGTCGGTGTTCCCGGCCGCGGCGACGTTGAGGTCGAGGCCGCCGGGGCCGTCGAGGGTGGCGAGCGCCATGCCGCTGTTGTAGTCCACCAGGGCCGCGCCGATGGCGCCCTCGATGACGGTCATGGCCTGCTTGAGCGCGCCGGCTGCGTCGGTCATTCTGATCAACTCCTGTGGGTCGGTTGGTCGGTGGGTCGGTAAGTCGACAGGTTGGTCGGTGGGTGGGTCAGTGGGTCGGTGGGTCGGTACGGGGGCGGCTCGGTACGGGGGCGGGCGGGGCGTTCGGTCCCGGGACGGGTCAGAGCGCGTCGCGCGGGTCCTTCGGCACCAGGGCGTCGTTGAGCAGTTCGGCGATGTGCCGGGCACTGCGGCGGCCCTCCAGGTGGAGCCGGCCGACGTTGACGTCCGGGAGCGCCAGCAGGGTCAGCACACAGCTGCCGCCGGCCGCGTAGGTGGCGACGTAGCCGTGCTCACCGCGCACCACGGACTCGCGGAACTCCCCCTGCCCGGTGGTGTCGGCGAGCCGCTGGGCGAGCGAGAGCGAGGCCGCCGTCATGGCGGCCAGGCCCGAGGGTTCGGTCCCGTGGGTGTCGTGCGCGACCAACAGGCCGTCCACGCTGGCCACCAGCCCGCCCGCGAGGTGCGGGACGCGACGTTTGACGGCGCGGAGTTCGGCGAGCAGCTCGGTCTCCAAGGCGATCAGTTGTCTCCTTCCGACACGCTGCTTGAGTGCCCGCCTCATGGCCGGTACGGCGGGGTCGCGGGCGGGGAGTGACTCAAAGTCGGGCCTCCAGAAGGTCTCGGACCCGGGTCAGCAGCGCGATGTCCGGGTCGGGGACGGTCAGCGGGTGGGCCGCTGCCGTGGTGGGCGGTCGGTCGGAGCGCGTGGGGGCGGGGGCTACGGGGACTGCGGGGCCGGTCGTTGCTGCGGAGCCGGTCGTTGCCGCGGGGCCGGTGCTCGGGAGGCCCCGGAGGGTGGCTCCGGGGACCCTGCGGTGCAGGCCGCTGCCAGGCCGGGAGGGAGCGGCGGCCGAGAGGACGGGGTCGGCAGCCGGGCGGACGGGGTCGGCAGCCGGGCGGGAGGGTGCGGCGGCCGGCGCGGCGTGCCGGGGGGTGTCGAGCAGTCCGGCGGCGGCCAGGCGGCGGATGTCCGCCGTCACGCCGAAGCCGGAGCGGCCGAGCAGCCGGGCCAGGTCCGCCGGGGTTCTTCGGCCGTCGGCGTGGTCCAGCAGTTCGCGCCGCCGACGGCCGGGCGGGCGGTGGGAGGGCGATCGACTGTGCTCGACCGGCCGGACCGGCGCGGTGTCGAGCTGCGGCCAGGGCCAGATCCGGTCGAGGAGTCGGTGCCGGCGCTCGACCTCGCGACCGAGCCGCGCCGGGTCGACCGGCGTCACCGTGCCGAGCCAGTGCCGGGCCTCGGACTCGAACCGCCAGGTGCCGCCGGCCCGGTCGGCGAGCACGAAGTAGGCGGCGTCGAACAGCGTTCCCAGGTGGCCGAGTTCGAGTTCGCCGCGGGTGAGCAGCTGCCGGTCGACCAGTGCCTCGCCGACCCGCCCCTGCGGGCCGTGGCGGTGCAGGAGGTCGGCCCACTCCTCGGGGGTGAGCCGACCGCAGCCGGTGAGCAGGTCGGCCAGGCCGGGCGCACGGGGGGACTCCGCGGCGGCGACCTGGCCGTCGACCAGCCACAGGATGCCGAGCGGGCCGTGCAGGGCCCCGGTGGCGCGGCGGGCGGCGAGCAGGGCGACGGCCTCGCCCGGGGTCCTCGGCGCGGCGGGTTGGACGTGGCGGTCGGCGGCCTCCACCAGGGGCGTGTACGGGGCGGCCACGCGGTCGGCTGGCCGGAATGCGACGGTCGGTGCGGGCCTCGTGTTCACCCCAGCACCAGTTCCTCGGCGAGGGCCTGGAGGCGGAACCGGGCCGCGGCGAGGTTGCCCGACTCGCGGTCGAGCCAGAGGTGCAGGACGAGCCGGCTGTCGAAGACGGTGTCGATGAAGCGGATCAGGTGGTAACTGCGGCCCGCAGTGACGATGATGTCCTCCAACGGGGAGCGCCGGTCCTCCGCCGCGGTGAAGGTCTGGCTCTCAACGGCCGCGCGCACCAAGTCGGTTGCCTCGGCGGCAGCGGTCTCGTGTTCGCCGACCGGGCTTTCGCCCAGGCTCCCGAGGGCGAGTCCGCTGCTCCAGTCGACCAGGCTCGCCGAGCGGGCTCCGGCGATCGCCATCGCTCCGGAGAGACATTCGTCGATACCCGGCACACCGGCTCCTTCGAGGGGGTCTGGGGGTGGCCGGGCGCAGCGCAGATCCGGCCGGATCGCCACCAGCAGTGGCAGGTTCGACACGGAAGGCTACTGCCGGTTTCCGTATGACGAACATTCCAATGGCATATTCACACCAGCTACGGCGACTTCCGGCCAAGGTGCGACGATCCACCGGCTCGACCGGAGCGGCAAAACTGCTGGCCGCCCGGCCGCCGCAGACCGTCACTCGTCGGCCACCTGGTACGGGACCTTGGCCGATACCGGATCGCCGCCCGGAGTTTCGCCAGCGAAAGTGCGATAAGAGGACCCGGCGCGCACCAGGGCCGAGGACGGTGCACAGCCGGACATGACGAAGGGGCCCGTTCCCTTGACGGAACGAGCCCCTTCGGATGGAGCGCCAGGCCCGGATCGCACGGACTCTTCCTACTGAAAGTAGGACGTGCTCTGGTAGCACCACTGACGCATGTTCAAGGGTTCCGGGATCTCCGTTTCGGAAGATCATTTCCCCTCGACGAGAAGAACAGTAGCAGGCCGTCGGGCCTGGTCAGAAATCCGCCCGGACGGCCGGGGAGCGGTGGAGTGGGCGGTCGCGCGGGCTGCGGAACGGGCAGCGCGGCAGGCGGCGGGCCGCAGCCGGTCAGAGCAGGCCGACGGCTTCGGCGAGCAGCCGGTACGAGTCGAGCAGGGCCGTCCGGTCGTAGGTACTGGTGGCGATCAGGACCTCGTCCGCACCGGTGCGTGCCACCAGGGCGGACAGCTCGGCGGCCGCCTGCTCCGGGGTGCCCGCGATGTGACCCTTGAGCGACTGCTCGAAGGCCGCCCGTTCGCGCGGGCTCATCGTGCGCGCCCGGATCTCGGCGGCCGGGGCCAGCGGCGGGAACTCCCCGTGGGTGCGGGAGTAGGCGCCGGCCCAGGCCTCCGGGAGGAGGAGGTCATGGGCCCGCTCCTCGGTCTCGGCCACCGCGACCGTGCCCGAGACCACCACGTACGGTTCGGCGGCCTGCGCGGAGGGGCGGAAGCGGCTGCGGTAGCCGTCGAGCGCGGCGAGCATCCGCTCCTCCCCACGTGCGGCGGCGATGACCAGCGGCAGCCCGGCCTCGGCGGCCAGCTCGGCGCCCGCGCCGGTGGCCAGCACGAAGGCCGGCACGTGCAGGCCCTCGGCCGGGCGGGCGTGGACGCCGCGGTGCACCTGCTGGGAGCCGTCGAAGTACCCGAGCAGCTCGGTCAGCTGGCCGCCGAAGTCGTCGGCCGCGTCCTTCTCGCGCCCGAGCGCCCGCCGGACGCCATCGGTGAAGCCCACCGAGCGGCCGAGCCCCATGTCGATCCGGCCCGGGAACAGCGCCGCCAGCACCCCGAACTGCTCGGCCACCACCATGGGCCGATGGTTGGGCAGCATCACCCCGCCGGTGCCGACCCGGATCCGGCTGGTGGCCGCCGCGACCGCCGCGGCGAGGACCGTGGGCGCCGACCCGGCCACCCCGGGCACGCCGTGGTGCTCGGAGACCCAGAAGCGGTGGTAGCCCAGCCGCTCGATCTCACGCGCGAAGGCCACGGTGTCGCGCAGCGCCTGCGCCGGCTCCTCGCCCTGCCTGGTCCGGGAGCGGTCGAGGACGGAGAGCCTGGTCGCGGGCGTAGCGCTGGTCACGTGGGTGGACAACGCCCACCCGCCGTACGGGCATTCCCCGCCGGTACGGCCGGGCGCGCCGTCACCGCCGTCACCGGCCCTCGGGCCCTGGCACGGCCCCGGCCGCGCCGGAGGCCCCGGGTATTCGGCCCGGACGCGTGCCCGCGGCCTTGCGGCGGCCCCAGGGCTTGTACACCGAGAGGATCACGTTGAACAGGTAGAGCGCCAGGGCCACCGCCGGGACGATCACCGTGTTGTAGCGGACGAAGCCGAGGTCCGCCACCGGGATGGGGCCGGTCGGGTGGGCGTCCGCCACCCGGACCGCGTCGTGCAGCCGGGCGGTGAGGGCGAAGACCGAGGCCGCCATCGCACCGAGCGTCAGCCAGAACTTGGTACTCACCCAGTAGTACCGGAACAGGCCCCAGGACGTGCCGAGCCCCAGCGCCACCCCGCTCAGGAAGGTGAGCAGGCTCAGCGGCAGGATGAGCGCGTCGCCGAGCAGGCCCATCGCCCGGTAGGCCGTTCTCAGCCGGTCGGCGTCGTCGGTGGTGAGGGCCGTCACCGCCAGGGTGAGCAGGCAGAGCATCAGGGCCAGCCAGCTCACCGAGGCGACGACGTGCAGCACCACCAGGCGTTTGCGCGCTCCCGGCGACAGTCGGCGGCCGGCGGACCGCCGCCCCGCGCCGGGGGCCGCGACGGCTTCGGTGGACGGGCGCACAGGTACCTCCTTCGAGTCGGGGTCACGAGGACGCGCCCAGACTCCCCCGTCCGCCCCTCATCGGGCATCTGACGGCGGAAGTAACCTCGGCTACTCCCCGGCGAGTACGTCCCCGGCCGTCGCCGCGACCGACCGACTCCCCGGGGAGTACCCACACCGACCCGCGGCCCCGCAGCGCCCCGCCCGTCGGCCCGTCAGTCCGTCAGTCCGTCACCGCGAACCCCCGCGCCGCCCCCAGCCGGTGCAGCGAGTCCCGCCCGGGGATCCCGTCCGCGGCACCCGCCGAGTACCCGCAGCGCCGCTGCCAGCCCGCGTACGCCGTCACCGTGAGGCTGCCGTAGGACCCGTCCACCCAGCGCTGTTCGAGCAACCCCTCGTCCGCCAGCGCCTGTTCGACGATCGCCACCTCGGCCCCGTACGTCCGGTGCCCCTGCTCCGCCCCCGGGTCGCTGCGCGCCGCCGCGACGACGTGGGCGAGCGAGACGGTGCGCGGGCCGGGCAGGTAGCCGAGCAGCCGGCGCAGCGAGGCCTCGCCCGGGACGCCGTCCGCCGCCGGCCCGGAGTACCCCAGGCTCGCCTGGTAGTCCGCGTAGTTCTCGGTGTCGGCGTCCGTCCAGGTCGGTCCGGGCCCGGAGTGGTAGTGGGTGCCGAAGCCGGCCGTGACCAGCGCCCGTCCGACGGTGGTCACCTGGTAGCCCTGGGCGCCGTAGCCGTACGCCAGGCCGTTGACGGTGACCTGGTAGCGGGCGGGGGTCGGGTCGGCGGGCGGGGCGGGGTGCTGCTGGGAGGGCGGGCCGGTGGGCGAGCCGGGGCCCGCGGTGAAGGCGGGCCAGGAACCGGGGTCGACGTGGTCGTTGTACGGCACGTGGGCGTGCGCGTACCAGCCGCCCGCGGTCTCCCAGACCCGCTCGTCGCGGTGCTCCGTGAAGTCGGTCGGCCGCCCCATCGGCCAGGCGTCGGGCACCCCCCAGGAGGTGATCCAGGCGTGGATCCGGTCCCAGCCCGCGCACGGGGTGTCGACCAGCCGCGGGTAGACGGTGCCCTGGTGGCGGCAGTAGGGGAAGAACACCGCCTCGATCTGGATCACCACCAGCCCGGCCCGGTTGGTGCGGGTGGGGCTCTGGGCCGGGCTGAGCAGGCTCTTGGAGCGGGAGTCGGCGGGGAACAGCTGCGCCGTGCGGCCGCTGAACGGGTCCCAGACCAGGTGCGGGGCGTCGCCGGCGCCGGCGCCGGTGAAGTACCCGACGAGGTCCTCGTAGGTGCACCAGTCCTGCGGCGCGGCGGCGGTGGCGTTGCGGTCCCAGGTGATGTGGGCGATGGCCTTCGGGGGGTACTGGTGGTCGGTCGGCGCGTGGTCGCCGAGGTCGTGGATCTCGGCACCGGGCAGCCACGGTTCGGGCATGCTGGCTCCTCCGAACGGCGTAATGACGTCGTTGCCGGTATCGGCAGGTCCGGGTCGCGGATTGACCCCGGCGGCGGGATCGGCGGGGTTGAACCGCCCGGGGCCGCACGGCCGTTCGGATCAACGAGGGGAATTCGTCCTCACGTGCGGACCCGGCGGCGACAGGGCGCGCCGCCGGTTCCGTGCTCCGCCCTGTCCGGAAGCGGGTCCGGGCTCGGTCCGCACGGCCCCCGGACGACCCCGAAGGCCCTCCGAGGGCCCTCCGGAGCCACCGGACGGGGGCGCATTCCACCCCGCCGCAGCCCCGCTGTCAATCGTTGACTTGGGAAGTGGTCTAGTCCACGGTGGTGCGCTCGAAGCCCTCACGGCGCCACCGCCGCAACCGTTCTGACGAACCGACGGAGAACCACCGCCATGCAGAGAGTCTGCCTCGCCCTGCCCACCATGCGTTCCTGCCCCGAGACCATCGCGGAACTCGCCGAGGAGGCGGCCTACGCCGTCGCGACCTTCGGCGTCGAGGTGCACCTGCTCATCCTCGACACCACCGACGCCGCCGCCTTCGCGCAGAACGCGGACGCCGTGGCCGCGCTGGAGCCGACCCCCGGCGTGGCCGTCCACCACCTGGGCGAGGCGCGGCAGCGGGAGTTCCTGCGCCGGGTGGCCGAGCGCTCCGGCGCCGCCGACCCCGGCCTGCTGCTCGACCTGATGCTCCCGCCGGCCGTCGCGTACGGCTCCTGCGTCAACCGGCTCTTCCTCGGCGCGGCCGCCCTCGGCTGCACCTCGGCGCACCTGCGCAACGACGACGCCGACTTCCAGGTCGTCGACGGCCGGAAGGTCTTCCCGATCCACCACGAGCTGCTCTCGATCGGCCGGCCGGCCGGCGAGGCGGTGGCCGGGGTGACCCGCTCCGAGCTCGACCCGGCCGACGCGGACAAGCCGGTGATGCTGGTCAGCGGCTCCTTCATCGGCGAACTCAACGTGGACATCAGCGAGATCCACGAGCTGGACCCGGCCGTCTACCGCGAGATCGTCCGCCTCTGGACCCCGCCGGTCTGGCCGGAGGAGGACCGGGACGCGATGGTCGACGTCTCGTTCAAGGGCGCCGGCTCCGAGCCGTTCACCGCCGACGAGTCCGTCCTCGGCGTCCCCGACATCTGGGACGTCTACATGTGCAACATCGCCCTGGACCACCGGGCCTACGAGGTGCTGCCGCTGCTGCCCTCGATCGAGACCATCGGCAGCGACTACGCCCTTCTGCACGCCCTGGTCCACTCCCGGCTGCCCGGCGTCGTCCACAACCGGCACATCGTCAACTACTACACGCCCGAGCGCCGCATCGGCGCCGGCTTCGTCAACTACCAGCTGCGGTTCGTCAAGTTCCTGCTCTCGATGCTGTACCTGTACCCGGTCTACGGCGGCATGATCGACCTGGGCCGCGGGCTGCTGGACGAGCGGCACGGGCTGAAGGTCGAGCCGATCGTCGACCTGGTGCGCGGCAGCGTCGACTGGGACCAGGCCGGGAACGAGCACTGCCTGGACGTTCTGGACCGCTCCTACCGCAAGCTCGGCGGCAAGTACACCGAGCTCGCGGACGTGGTGGCCGAGCGGCGCGGACAGCTCCTGGACGAGGCCCGGCAGGACGCCGAACGCTGGGCGGTGCTGGTCGAGGCCTGGGCCGCGATGGTGTCCGCCGCCCGCGCCCACGGACTGGACGCCGGTCCCGAAGGTGCGGAAGGCCCGGAAGGCCCGGACGCCGGTGCGGAGGGGGCGACCCGGTGAGCGAGGACCTCCGGATCCGGCGGCTGGCCGACGGGGACTGGGACGCCGTGGTCGCGCTCGAACACGACGCCTACGCCGCCGACGGCCTGTCCGAGGGCCGGGAGGCGCTGCAGTCCCGGGCCCGCAGCTCACCGGACACCTGCTACGTGCTGGAGCAGCAGGGCGTCGTCCGCGGCTACCTGCTGAGCCTGCCGTACCCGCCGCTGCGCTGCCCGGACCTCACCCGGCCGGAGGAGACGGCGTACACCTCGGCCAACCTGCACGTGCACGACCTGGTGATCGCCGAGGACCTGCGCGGCCGGGAGGTCGCCCTGGGGTTCATGCGGCACTTCCGGGAGCGGGCCGAGGAGTCGGGCTTCGAACGGATCTCGATGGTCGCGGTGCGCGGCGCGGACATCCTGCTGCGGCTGCTCGGCTACCGGGCGCACCGCGAGGTCACGGTGCCGGAGTACTACGGGCGGCGGGCCGTCTACATGTCGGCGCCCGTGCGCTGACCCGGGCCGACGCCCCGGCGGGCGGACGACGGCAACCGGTCGGGCCCGCACGGAAATCGGTCGGGCCCGCACGGAAATCGGCGGCGGGCCCGACCGGGCGGCGGGCAGAATGCGCGGATGCCCACCCTGCTGTACGCCGTCGCCCGCAACCCCGCCCTGCCGCCCGAGCTGCTCGGGCAGCTGATCGACCGACTTCCCGCCGCGGACGAGGAGTTGGCGTGCGCACTCGCGGAACGGCCGGACCTCGACCCGGGGCAGGTCCGGCTGCTGGCCGAACGCTTCGAGGACGCCGCCGTACGGCTCGCCGAGCGCGGCCTGTTGCCCGTCGGGGACGTCGACCCGCTCGCCCGGCCGCGGGTCGCGCTCGTCCTGCTGGACGAGGGACGCGGGGACCCGGCCTGGGCCCGGCTTTTCGCCCGCGACCCGGACGAGCTGGTGCGGGAACGGCTCGCCTCCGCGGTCGGGCTCCCGGACGAGGTCGCGGACCTGCTCGCGGTGGACGAGTCCGACGACGTGGTGGCCGTTCTCGGACACTGCACCGGGCGCCCGGACCTGCTGGCACGGCTGGCCGCGCACCCGGCGGCGCAGGTCCGACGCGCGGCCGCGGCCAACGAGGCCACGCCCGCGGAACTGCTCACGGCCCTGCTGGACGATCCCGAGGTGATGGTCCGCGAACAGGCGGCGGCCCATCCGACCACCCCGGGGTCGGCCGCCGCCCGCCTGGTGGGTGACCACATGATGATCCGGCAGGCGCTCGCCACCCACCCCGGGCTGCCCGCCGAGCCGTACCGCCGGCTGGCCGGGGACGAGATCCCCTGGGTCCGGTCCAACCTGGCCCGGAACCCGGGGATCGACGCGGCACTGATGAGCCGGCTCGCCGAGGACGACGGCTACGACGTCCGGCGCTCGCTCGCCCACAACCCCGCCATCCCGTTCGACCTCCTCGCCCGGCTCGCGGCCGCCGTCCGGATCGGCTCGACCCTGCTTCCCCGGATCGCCGCCGCCACTCCGGCCGAACTCCGCGCCCTCGCCGCCGTGCCCGAACCCAGGGTCCGCGTGCTGGTCGCCGAGCACCGGGCCCTGCCGACGGACCTCCGGGACCGGCTCGCCGCGGACCCGGACGCGAGCGTGGTCAAGTCGGTGGCCCCGCATCCGGGCCTCAGCGGTGCCCAACTGGCCACCGTGCTGGACCGGTTCGGCACGAAGGTGGCCACCGCCGTGACCAAGAACCCGGGTACCCCCACCGCACTGCTCGACCGCATCGCCACCACCCCGCCCACCCCCGTCAAGGCCCTGCGGACCCTCGCCGCCCACCCGAACGCCTCCCCCGCCGCGCTGACCGCCTGCCTGGCCTCCCCGGACCACCGCACCGCCGAGGCCGCGGCCGCCAACCCGGCGCTGCCGGTGGCGGTGATGGCGGAGCTGGCCACCCGGTGACGGACCGGACCGGCGACCGACGGGACCGGCGACGGACGGGACCGGTGGGCCGCCGGGTCTCCGCCAGGTCCGCGCGCGGTTGCAGTTGCGTCTCCGTTCAACCGGAGGGGGGTGTGCCCCGGCGGCCGGTCCGGGAGCCTGGGGGCAACGACTCGTACGGCGGGGGGAGTTGCCATGGGGGACGGCCGCGGGCTGGTGGCGGGTGTGGTGGGGGCGCTGGTGCGACTGGCCCGGGGCACGCCCGGCGGGCGGGGGCGGGCGGTGGCCGAGGTGGTCCGGGCCCGGTTGCGGCTGACGCCCGAGGGGGCCCGGGCGCTGTCGGCGATCGAGGCGGACCCGGACGATCCGGCGGCGCGGGCCGAACTGGCCGCGGCCGTCGCCCGGCTGCTCGCCACCGACCAGGGGTTCGCGCAGTACCTGACCACCACCGACCTCGGCGGGACGGCCGATCCGAACACCGTCCAGCTGCGGACGGACGCGAGCCCCAGCACGGTCCAACTGCGGACCGGCCCGAGCACCGTCCAGCTGCGCACCGGGGGGCCGGACGCGGAACCGGAGCCTCGCACCGTCCGGCCGGGGGCGGACCCGGACGCCCCGGCCGGCGGCCCGAGCACCGTCCAGCTGAGGGTCGACCCGGCGGCCGCCGGCGCCGCCCGGGCCCTGGCGGCCCGGCGCGGCAACGTCGCCGTCCTCACCGTCCTGGCCCTGGTCCTGATCGCCGCGCTGGTCGCACTCGGGATCAACCTCGGCTCGCGCCCGCTGCTGCAACCCACCGGGCCCGACTTCGCCCACGCCGCCCGGACCATCCGCGATCCCGCGCGGGTGCAGGGCGTGCTGCCGGACGCCGCCGCGATGCCGGGCGGCTGGCAGCAGCAGGGGGCGCCGCGTTCGGGGACGGGCAGCGGGCCGGGCGCGCCCTGTCTGCTCCCGGGCGCCTGCGACCAGCAACTCGCCTATGCGACGGTGTCGTTCAGTGCCGCGCCGCTGCCGTCCGTGCAGTTCACCGTGGTCACCTTCAGCTCCGCCGAGGCGGCCGGCCGGGCCTTCGACACCCGGCTCGACCTCCTCGACGCCCGGGGCGACGCGGCCCCGGCGGCCGTCCAGGCGGTCGGCGACCGGAGCGCCGCCCGCACCCGGGGCGACTCGACGGCGGAGACGGTGGTCCGGGTCGACTCGACGCTGCTCTACGTGCACTACGCCGGGCCGGGGGCCGCGGTGGCACTGCCCGGGCTCACCCCGTTCGCCCGGATGCTCGCCGAGCGCGCCCGGCAGGCCGAGGACGGCCGGACCCCGGACGCCGTCTTCCACGCCACCGGGGGCTGAACGCCGACGCTTCCCGGCCGCCCCGGCAAGCCCGGCCGCCCAACGAGGCACAGCCACCCCGTGAAGCCCAGCCACCCCAGGAACCCCACCCGCACCGCAGCACCCCTGCGCCCCGCAGGCCCCACCGGCCGGCGGGGCGTTCCGCTCGCCCCGCCCCGCCCCTGACCTGCGCCGACCGCCCCCGTCGCCCGAATGCATGTATCGCTCTCTTGACTGGCGTCACGAGCGCGCCATACTGGCTTCACTCCCGCTCGCCCGACGAGGTGCCGCCCATGGAGCTCTCCCCCTCGGCGCACATGGACACGTTCTGCCGAGACCATCTCCCGCCCTTCGACCAGTGGCCAGAACTCCTCTTCGAACTCCCGGAGTTGGCCTACCCCGACCGACTGAACTGCGCGTCCGCCCTGCTCGACGACACCATCGCCCGCCTGGGCCCCGACCGCCGCTGCCTGCTCACCCCCACCACCCGGTGGAGCTACGGCGAACTGCGCGACCACGCCGACCGGACAGCCCGCCTGCTCACCGAGGAACTGGGCCTGGTCCCCGGCAACCGCGTCCTGCTGCGCGGCCCCAACACCCCCTGGCTGGCCGCCTGTTGGCTCGGGGTCCTGAAAGCCGGCGGGGTGGTCGTCACCACCGTGCCGCTGCTCCGGGCGGCCGAGCTGACCGAACTGGCCCGGATCGCCCGCCCCACCCTCGCCCTGTGCGACCACCGCTTCCGCACCGAGCTCGACCTCGCCGACGCCCCCGGGCTGCGGGTCCTCTCCTTCGGCGGCCCCGGCCCCGAGGACCTCACCGCCCGCAGTGCCACCCAGCGGCCCGGCTTCACCGCCGTACCGACCGCCGCCGACGACGTCGCGCTGATCGCCTTCACCTCCGGCACCACCGGCCGGCCCAAGGCCACCCTGCACTTCCACCGGGACGTGCTGGCCAACGCCGACACCTTCTCCCGCCACCTGCTCCGCCCCACCCCCGACGACCTCTTCACCGGCACCCCGCCGTTCGGCTTCACCTTCGGCCTCGGCGGCCTGCTGGTCTTCCCGCTGCGGGCCGGCGCCGCCAGCCTGCTGCTGGAGCGGGCCACCCCCGAACAGCTCGCCGAGGAGGTCGCCCGGCACGGGGTGAGCGTGCTGTTCACCGCGCCCACCGCCTACCGGGCGATCCTGGCCGCCGGGCTCGCCGACCGGCTGTCCGGCGTACGGCGCTGCGTGTCGGCCGGCGAGCCGCTGCCCGCCGCCGTCTGGGAGGCCTTCCACGCCGCCACCGGCCGACGGCTGATCGACGGGATCGGCGCCACCGAGCTGCTGCACGTGTTCATCTCGGCCGCCGACGACGACGCCCGGCCCGGCGCCACCGGCCGCCCCGTCCCCGGCTACCGGGCGGCGATACTCGACCGGCAGGGCAACCCGGTGCCGGACGGCCAACCCGGACTGCTCGCCGTCAAGGGCCCCACCGGCTGCCGCTACCTGGACGACGAGCGCCAGCGCGAGTACGTCCGCGGCGGCTGGAACCTCACCGGCGACACCTACCTCCGCGACCGGGACGGCTACTTCCGGTACCAGGCCCGCAACGACGACATGATCGTCTCGGCGGGGTACAACATCGCCGGCCCCGAGGTGGAACAGGCCCTGGCCGCCCACCCCGCGGTCGCCGACTGCGCCGTGGTGGCCGCGCCGGACGAACGGCGCGGCACGGTGGTCAAGGCGTACGTGGTGCTGACCGGGGGCACCCCGGCCGGCGCCGGGACCGTCAAGGAGCTCCAGGAGCACGTCAAACGCACCATCGCGCCGTACAAGTACCCGCGCGCCGTCGAGTTCGTCCCCGAGCTGCCGCGCACCGCGACCGGCAAGCTGCTCCGCGCCGAGCTGCGCAGAAGGGCCGCCGTGACACACCGATCCGAGCCGGAGCCCGCCCCGGCCGCCATCACCATCGAGCGCCGGGTCGAGTGGTCGGACACCGACGCCGCCGGGCACTACCACTTCTCCGCCGTCCAGCGCTGGGCCGAGGCCGCCGAGGCGGCGCTGCTGCGCCGGCTCGGCCTGGCCGAGCTGTTCGGACGGATCCCCCGGGTGCACTTCGAGGCCGACTACCGGGAGCGTCTCTGGTTCGGGGACGTGGTCCGCACCGAGCTGCGGGTCGTCCGGGTCGGCGGCTCCTCGCTGCACTACGCCTTCGAGGTGCACGGCCCGCAGGGGCTGGCCGCCAGCGGCCGGATGTCGGTGGTGCACGCCGCGCCGCGGGTCAAGGGCGCCGAGCCCTGGCCCGACCCGGTCCGCCGGGCGCTCACCGAGGCCGGTCCGCAGCAGCCCGAGGTGGTCGCGTGACGGGCGGGCCGCAGCAGTCGACGGCCGGACAGCAGACGGGCGGGCAGCGGCCGACGGGCGGGCCGCAGCAGTCGACGGCCGGACAGCAGACGGGCGGGCAGCGGCAGCCGACGCCCGGCGGGCCGCGCCGCATCGCGGTGATCGGCGCCGGCCCCGGCGGGCTCTACTTCGCCGCCCTGGCCAAGCAGTTGGACCCCGCCCGCGAGATCACCGTGTTCGAACGGGACGGCCGGGAGGACGCGTTCGGCTTCGGCGTGGTGTTCTCCGACGAGACCCTGGACGGCATCGCCCAGGCCGACCCGAAGGTCTTCGCCGCGATCAGCGCCGAGTTCGCCCGCTGGAGCGACATCGACATCCGCTACGCCGGCCAGGTCCGCACCAGCGGCGGGCACGGCTTCGCCGCCCTGGACCGCAACCGGCTGCGCGCCGTCCTCCAGGACCGCTGCGCCGAGCTGGCGGTGGACGTGCGCTACCGCACGCCCGCCCCGCCGGCCGACCGGCTCGCCGCCGAGTACGACCTGGTGGTGGCCGCCGACGGCATCCACTCCGGCACCCGGGCCGCCCGCCCGGAGGCATTCCGCACCGAACTGGACGAGCGGCACTGCCGCTACATCTGGCTCGCCACCGACAAGGTCTTCGAGGCCTTCACCTTCATCGTCGAGGAGTTCGACTTCGGCACCGTGCAGGTGCACGCCTACCCGTACAGCGCCACCCGCTCGACCTTCATCGTCGAGATCGCCGCGGACGCCTGGCGCCGGGCGGGCTTCGAGGCCCTCGCCGCACGGGAGTTCGCGCGCGGCGAGAGCGACCTGGCGAGCGTGGAGCGCTGCGCGGAACTGCTCGCCGGGCACCTGGACGGCCACCGGCTGATCCCCAACGCCTCCCGCTGGATCCGCTTCACCACCGTCCGCAACGCCAGTTGGCGCCACGGCAACACCGTGCTGCTCGGCGACGCCGCGCACTCCGCGCACTTCTCGATCGGCTCGGGCACCAAGCTGGCCCTGGAGGACGCCCTCGCCCTGGCCGCCGCGCTGAGCGAACAGCCCACCCCGGACGGCGCGCTGGCCGCCTACGAGGCCGAGCGGCGGCCGGTGGTGGAGTCCACCCAGCGGGCCGCGCAGGCCAGCCTGGAGTGGTTCGAGACGGTGGGGCGCCGCACCGGGCGGGACCCGGACCGGTTCGCCTTCGACCTGCTCACCCGAAGCCGCCGGGTCACCTACGACAACCTGCGGGCCCGCGACCCGGAGTTCACCGCCGCCGTGGACGCCGCCACCGGCGGCTCCCCCGGGGTGCCGCCGATGTTCCGGCCGCTGAAACTCGGCGCCCTGGAGCTGCGCAACCGGATCGTGGTGCCCCCGCTGGCGACCTTCACCTCCCCCGACGGACTGCCCAGCGCCTTCGACCGGGCCCAGCTGACCGCCCACGCGCTCGGCGGCGCCGGGCTGGTGATCGCCGGGATGACGGCGGTCAGCCCCGAGGGCCGGGCCACCGACCGCTGCCCCGGGCTGTGGACCGACCGCCAGGAGGGCGCCTGGGCGGAACTGCGGCGCGCCGTCGCGGCGGTGAGCGACACCCCGGTCGGCCTCCAGCTCACCCACGCCGGCCGCCGGGGCGCCACCGCCGCGCCCGGACCGGACGGCATCGGCCGCCCGCTCGCCGACGGCTGGCCGCTGCTCGCCCCCTCGCCGCTGCCCTGGGACTCCGGCAGCGCCGTCCCGCACGAGGCGAACGACGTCCACCTGGCCGTCGTCACCGCCGACTTCGCGGCCGCCGCCGAACGCGCCGCCCGGGCCGGGTTCGACGTGCTGGAGCTCCAGTTCGGCCACGGCCACCTGCTCTCCGCCTTCCTCTCCCCGCTCACCAACCACCGCACCGACGGCTACGGCGGCCCGCTCGCCCACCGGCTGCGGCTGCCGGTCGAGGTGCTGTCCGCCGTCCGCGCCGTCTGGCCCGCCGGGCGGCCGCTGCTGGTCCGGATCTCGGCCGCCGACTGGGCCCCCGGCGGCACCACCGAGGACGAGGCGGTGGCGATCTGCCGGGCGCTGGGCGAGGCCGGGGCGGACGCGGTGGACGTCTCCACCGGCGAGGTGGTGGCGCACCAGCGGCCGCCGTACGGGCGCGGCTTCCAGACGCCCTTCGCCGAACTGGTCCGCGCCGCCACCGGCCTGCCGACCGTCGCGGTCGGCGCGATCTCCGGCCACGACGACGCCAACTCCGTCCTGCTGGCGGGCCGCGCCGACCTGGTCGCGGTCGGCCGGGCCCAGCTGCACGACCCGTTCTGGACCCTGCACGCCGCCGCCGAGCAGGCGTACACCGGCCCGGGCGCCCCCTGGCCCGCGCCCTGGCTCGCCGGGCGCCGCAGGCCGCCGGGCCCGGGCGCCGACAAGGTCGCCCCGCGCCTGCACCTGCTGCGGGAGGCCGCCCCGCCCGTCCACCGCCGCTGGCGGCCGGCTCCGGACGGGCAGTGAGGAGGACGCATGGACCTGCCGCGCTTCACCGCCGCCGCCGTCCAGGCCGCCCCGGTCTACCTGGACCCGGCCGCCACCGTGGACAAGGCCGTCGCCCTGATCCGGGAGGCGGCCGGCCGCGGCGCCGAACTCGTGGTCTTCCCCGAGGTCTTCGTGCCCGGCTACCCGTACTGGAACTGGACGATGACCCCCGTGCAGGGCTCCCCCTGGTACGAACGGCTGTACCGCGCCGCGGTGGACGTCCCCGGACCGTACGTGGACGCCCTGTGCTCGGCCGCCCGGCAGGCCGGGGTGGTGCTGGTGATCGGCGTCAACGAGCGCGGCCGGCACAGCCTCGGGGTGCTGTACAACACCCTGCTGATCATCGGCTCGGACGGCGATCTCCTCGGCGTGCACCGCAAACTGGTACCCACCTGGGCGGAGAAGCTGACCTGGACCCAGGGCGACGGCAGCTCGTTGAAGGTGCACCGCACCGCCGTCGGCCCGCTCGGCGCCCTGGCCTGCGGGGAGAACACCAACACGCTGGCCCGCTTCACCCTGCTGGCCCAGGGCGAACTCGTCCACGCCGCCGCCTACATCGCCCTGCCGGTCGGCCCCGAGGACTACGACATGGCGGAGGCGATCGCGCTGCGCGCCGCCGCCCACTGCTTCGAGGGCAAGCTGTTCACCGTGGTCTCCTGCTCGACCGTGTCGCCCGAGATGGTCGACCTGATCGCCGGCGACGACCGCCAACTGCGCAGCCAACTCGCCCGCCCGCACAGCGCGTTGTCCGGGATCTTCGGACCGGACGGCCGGGCGGTCACCGAACCGCTGGTCGACGAGGAGGGCATCGTCTACGCCGAGATCGACCTCGGCCGCTGCATCCAGCCCAAGCAGATGCACGACATCGTCGGCCACTACAACCGCTTCGACGTCTTCCGACTGCACGTGGACGACCGCCCGCTGCGGCCACTCACCTTCCCCGAGGAGGAGTCATGAGCACCGAAGGCACCTACGACGACGGCCGGATCGGCCGGGCCCGCGTCAACGACAGCCCCGAACTGCTCGCCTACTACGAGGAGTTGGCCAAGCACGAGGCCGGCGCCCTGTGGACGGTGGCGAACGAGATCGAACCCTGGTACCCGCAGCCGAAGTCCGTCCCGGTGCTCTGGCGCTACGCCGACCTGCGCCCGCTGGTCCGCAAGGCCCTCCCGCTGGTGAAGGCCGACGACGCGGGCCGCCGGGTGGTGATGCTGGTCAACCCCGGGCGCCGCGAACTCAGCGCCGCCGTCGGCCTGTTGTACACCGGCCTGCAGATCATGGGCCCCGGCGAGGCGATGACCGCGCACCGCCACCAGGCCTCCGCCCTGCGCTTCGTCCACGAGGGCACCGGCGCCTGGACGATCGTCGACGGCCAGAAGCTCCGGGTGGGCCCGCGCGACTTCGCGATCACCCCCAACAGCACCTGGCACGAGCACGGCAACGAGGCCGAGGACAACCCGGTGATCTGGCAGGACGGCCTGGACATCCCGCTGGTCAACACCCTGGACGCCAACTTCTACGAAGTCCACCCGGACCTCTACCAGCGCCCCGGCCCGGTCCCGAACTCCTCCCTGCTCAGCTACGGCGGCAACCTGCTCCCGTACGGCGTCGAGAAGTGGACCCGCCCGTACTCGCCGCTGCTCGGCTGGCCCTGGGAGCCCAGCTACCACGCGCTGTGCCGACTGGCCCGCGCCACCGAGGGATCCCCGTACGACGGCGTGATCATGGAGTACACCAACCCGGTCACCGGCGGCTCGGTGATGCCCACCATGGCCGCCCACCTCCAGCTGCTCCGCCCCGGCCAGGCCACCCGCGCCCACCGGCACACCGGCTCGGTGGTCTACACCGCCGCCAAGGGCCGAGGCGTCTCGGTGATCGCCGGGCAGCGCTTCGAGTGGCAGCAGGGCGACATCTTCGTCGTCCCGTCCTGGGCCTGGCACGAGCACGAGAACCTCGACCAAGGCGAGGACGCCTGCCTGTTCTCCTTCAACGACTTCCCGGTGATGCACTCCCTCGGCCTCTACCGCGAGGAGGCCCACCCGGCCCACGACGGGCACCAGGACACCCCCGAGCCCACCGCCCCGTAACAGGAGTCCACCCGATGCAGCTGCTGACCTTCCGCGCCGACGGCGACCCCACCCCCCGGCTCGGCGCCCGCACCGACGGCGACCGGGTCGTCGACCTGACCGCCCTGGCCACCGCCGCCGGGGCCGAACTCCCGCCCGACCTGCTGGGGTTGATCCGGGCGGGCGAACCGGCCCTGGCCACCGCCCGCGCCCTGACCGCCCGCGCCCTGACCCCTGGCGCCCTCACCGCCGGCGCGCCGACCACCCGGCCGCTCGCCGAGGTCACGCTGTGCGCCCCGCTGCGCCCCGGCAAGATCGTCGGGGTCGGCCTCAACTACGTGGAGCATGTGGCCGAGTCCCACCGCACCCTGGACACCGAGCGCGAACTCCCGGACCGCCCGGTGCTGTTCGGCAAGCCCACCACCGCCGTCACCGGCCCTGGCGGGCCGATCCTGCACAACGCCGACCTCACCAAGCAGCTCGACTGGGAGTGCGAACTCGCCGTGGTGATCGGCGAGCCCGCGTTCCGGGTGAGCGAGGCGGACGCCTGGCGGCACGTGTTCGGCTACAGCATCGTCAACGACATCAGCGCCCGCGACCAGCGCCGCAGCGGGCAGTGGTTCTTCTCCAAGGGCCAGGACAGCTACGCGCCGTTCGGCCCGGTCGTGGTCACCGCCGACGAGATCCCCGACCCGCAGCGGCTCGACCTCTCGCTGCGGGTCAACGGCGAACTGCGGCAGGACTCCAACACCCGCCACATGCTGTTCGGCATCGCCCGACTGATCGCCGACATCTCCGCCGGGATGACCCTGGAACCCGGCGACGTCATCTCCACCGGCTCCCCCTCCGGGGTCGGCGCCGGCATGGTCCCGCCGCAGTTCCTGCAGCCCGGCGACCTGGTCGAGGCCACCATCGAGCGGATCGGCACCCTCGCCAACCCCGTGATCGACGCCCGCTGAGAGGAGTCCGGCGCAGATGACCACCTACCGGATCGGCCAGATCGTCCCGAGCTCCAACGTCACCATGGAGACCGAAGTCCCGGCCCTGCTGCGGGCCCGCGAGGCGGTCGCCCCGGAACGGTTCACCTTCCACTCCAGCCGGATGCGGATGACCAGGGTCACCCCCGAGCAACTGCGCGCCATGGACGGCGAGTCCGACCGCTGCGCCGCCGAGCTCTCGGACGCCCGGGTCGACGTGATCGGCTACGCCTGCCTGGTCGCGGTGATGGCCACCGGCCCCGGCTACCACCGCGAGGCCGAGCAGCGGCTGCACCGCCGCACCGTCGAGAACGGCGCGCCCGCGCCCGTGGTGACCAGCGCCGGCGCCCTGGTCGCCGGGCTGCAGGCGCTCGGCGCGCGGAAGGTCGCGATGGTCACCCCGTACCTGCGCCCGCTGGCCGCGACGGTGGTCGACTACCTCGGCGGGGAGGGCATCGAGGTGCTCGACCACGTCGCGCTGGAGATCGCCGACAACCTCGACGTGGCCGCCCACGACCCGGCCCGGCTGCCCGGGATCGCCAAGGGCCTGGCGCACGGAGACGCGGACGCGGTGGTGCTCTCCGCCTGCGTGCAGATGCCCTCGCTGTCCGCCGTCGAGGAGGCCGAGCAGCAGCTCGGCAAGCCGGTGGTCTCGGCGGCGATCTGCACCACCCACCAGTTGCTCCGGGCGCTCGGCCTGCCCGCCGTCGCCCCCGGCGCCGGGCACCTGCTCTCCGGCGCGTACGCCTGAGCCACGCCCCGGTCACGCCCGGCCCCCACCCGCCCCGAGGCCGATCCGCACCAACCCGCCACCGGCCCGCGCCCGACCCGCGGTGCCGTCGCTATGATCACCACCAGCCGTCGGGGAGGAGGGCCCGCAGATGCCGGAGAGCACCACCCGGCCCAGCTCCCTGATCAACACCGTCTACGGAGAGTTCGTCCGCCGCCTCGGCGGCTGGATATCGATCGCCGACCTGATCGCGCTGATGGCCGAGCTGGACGTCGACGGCCCGGCCGTCCGCTCGGCCATCTCCCGCCTGAAGAAGGCCGGGACCCTGCTCCAGGAGCGCCGTTCGGGCACCGGCTACCGGCTGGCCCCGGCGATGGGCCCGGTGTTCGACGAGGGCGACCGCCGGATCTTCCACAGCCTGGAGCCCGCCGAGCTCGCCGACGGCTGGGTGGTGGCGGTCTTCTCGGTGCCGGAGTCCGAACGCGCCCACCGCCACCAGCTGCGCTCCCGGCTGAGCTGGCTCGGCTTCGGCAACGCCGCCCCCGGCGTCTGGCTGGCCCCCGCCCGGCTGCTGCCGGACGCCCGCCGGCTGCTGGAGCGCCTCGGCCTGAGCGCCTACGTCCACCTGTTCCTCTCCGCCGAGTACGCCGGCTTCGCCGAACTCCGTACGGCGGTGGCGACGTGGTGGGACCTCCCGGCGATCGAGGCGCAGTACGCGGCCTTCACCGACGCCTGGCGGCCGGTCGCCGAGCAGGTGCGCGGACGGGAGCGGATCGACCCGGTCGAGGCCTTCCGGGACTACGTGCCGATGCTCACCCAGTGGCGCCGGCTGCCGTACCTCGACCCCGGGCTGCCCGCGCCGCTGCTGCCCGAGCACTGGAACGCCGTGCCGGCCCGCGCGGTGTTCACCGAGGTGCACGGGCTGTTCGCCGAGCCGAGCCTGCGCTACGTCGAGAAGGTCACCGGACTGTCCCACCCCGAGGAGCTGCCATGACCGCCCCGGACCGCACCCCCACCCCGGACCGCACCCCCGCTCCGGCCACCAGCACCCCCGCCCCGGGCACCAGCACACCCCCCGCCGATCTGCTGATCCGCGCCGCCGCCGTGCACACCCTCGTCCCGGGCGGGGCGCCGCAGCGGGCGGTCGCCGTCACCGGCGGCCGGATCACCGCCCTCGCCGCCGAACCGAACGGCCTGGACGCCCTGGTCGGGCCGGACACCGAGGTGGTGGACGCCCCGGACACGACCGTGCTGCCCGCCTTCGACGACACCCACACCCACCTGATCCTGGCCGGGCACAGCGTCCACGGCGTCCCGGTGCACCGGGCCCGGGACCTCGACGGCTTCCTGGCGCTGATCCGCGACCGGGCCGCCCGCACCCCCGCCGGGGAGTGGATCGCCACCACCGTCAACTGGCAGGAGGTGCTGCTCGCCGAGCAACGCCTGCCGACCACCGCCGAGTTGGACGCCGTCACCGCCGACCACCCGGTGCTGGTGCGCCGCGGCGCGTACAACATGGTGCTCAACTCGGCCGCGCTGCGGCTGGCCGGGATCGACGAGTCCACCGAGGCCCCGGACGGCGGGGTGATCGAGCGGGACGCGCGGGGGCGGCTGACCGGCCGGCTGATCAACCGGGCGGTCGAGGCGGTCGAGCGGGTGCTGCCGCGGCCGACCCTCGCCGAGCGGATCGAGGGGCTGCGCGCGGCCTCCGCCGACTACGCGGCCACCGGGATCGGGACGGTGCGCGACTGCCTCGTCCCGGTCGAGGACCTCGACGTGCTGGACGCGGCCCGGGCCGCGGGGGCGCTCGCCGTCCGGGTCCGGGCCCTGGTCTCCGGCTTCGCGGCCCGCACCCCCGCCCAGGTGGACGCCCTGCTCGACCGGATGGACGGCTGGCGCGCGGACGGCCGGGACGACGCCCGACTGCGGCTGTGGGGCGTCAAGTTCGGCATCGACGGCGGCTTCGAGGCGGGCGCCCTGGAGCAGCCGTACCAGGGGCAGCCCTGCTACCACGGGCGGCTGCTCTGGGAGCCGGCCGAGCTGCTCGCCGCGGTGGAGCGGGTAGTCGGGCGCGGCTGGCGGGTGGGTGTGCACGCCTGGGGCGACCGCGGGCTGCGGGTGCTGCTGGACGTCTTCGAGCAGGTGGTGAAGCGCCACCCGGGGCTGCCGCCGGGAACGCTCGTGGTCGAGCACGGCGGACTGGCCCGGGCCGACCAGCGGGCCCGGGCGGTGGCGCTGGGCATCCCGGTGACGGTGCAGCACCCGCTGCTGCACGACGGCGCGCTCACCCAGCAGCGGGCCTGGGGCGAGGAGCGCACCGCCGCGCTGTTCCCGCTGCGCGAGTGGCTGGACGAGGGAGCGCAGCTGTCGGCCGGATCGGACTTCCCGGTCGGCCCGTACGGCGCGATGGTGTCGGTGTGGGGCATGACGACCCGCGGCACCACGGCCGGGGTGGTCGGCCCCGAGCATGCGATCGGACGGGCCGAGGCGATCGCGCTGCACACCGTGAACGCCGCCCGGCTGACCGGCGAGGAGGCCGAGCGGGGCAGCCTGCGGCCGGGGGCGCTCGCCGACCTGACGCTGTGGCCGGTCGACCCGCTGCACTGCCCGACGGCGGACCTGCGCGGGCTGCTGCCGCTCCGTACGGTGATCGGGGGCCGAACCGTGCACGGGGGATGACGGCCCGACCGTGCACGGCAGTTGATGGGCCGTCAGGCCGCGATGAGCTCCCGCAGGTCGATGTCGCCGCGGTGCAGGGCGCGCAGGTCATCGTGCAGGGTGGACGGCGGGACGACGAGCACGCCGCCGCGCGCGTGGTCGAGGCAGTGGCGGGCGACCGAGCCGCGCAGCAGTCGGCGCAGGCGGCCACGCAGCGAGCCGTGCCGGCCGGCGCTGATCACCAGCAGGTCGCCGGGCCGGTCGGCCAGTGCGGTCAGCACCGGGCCGGGCTCGCCGCGCATCACCAGCGGCTGCACCGGCAGGCCGATCGGCAGACCGCCGAAGGCCTGGCCGAGGGCGCTCTCCAGCCGGGCCCCGGCGGCGTCCTGCCAGGCGCGGAGCAGCGGCGGGCAGGGCCGGGCGCGGTAGCTGCGCTCGCCGCCGACCGGGGTCCAGGCCAGCACCGGGACGAGGACGGCCCCTCGGGCCCGGGCCTCCTCCGCCGCCCGGTGCAGGGCGGTCAGGCTGTGCAGGGAACCGCTGACTCCGACGATGACGCGGGCGCCGTCCGACATGATCCTTCGCTTTCCGATGTGAAGCCTATCCAGTGTCTGCGATTATGCTGCCACACCGTCGCGCAGACCTACAAATCAAAGGCATTCACTGAATATCGCCTTGCAATCGACCCGACTGGGCGCCCGAGCCGGCCCGGTCCAGGTAATTCGAGCGCCTGTTCGAATCACGGCGTACGCTGGCCCCATGCCCGGCACCGTCCACCTCCAGCCCTCGCTGTTCGAAGAAGCCGCCGACCCCCGGCTCGGCCCGCTCGACGGCGTCCAGCGCCTGCTCCTCGGCGACGGCGCCTGGCTGGACGTGCTGCCGGGCTGGCTGCACGGCGCCGACCGGCTGTTCGACCAGCTGGCCGCCGACGTCCCCTGGCGGGCCGAACGGCGGGAGATGTACGAGCGCACCGTCGACGTCCCCCGGTTGCTCGCCTCCTACGGCGCCGACGCCGAACCGCCGCACCCCGTCCTCGGCCTGGCCCGGACGGCGCTGAGCCGGCACTACGCGGCGGAGCTGGGCGAGCCCTTCCGCACCCTCGGGCTCTGCTACTACCGGGACGGCCGGGACAGCGTGGCCTGGCACGGCGACCGGATCGGGCGCGGCGCCCGGGAGGACACCATGGTGGCGATCCTCTCCGTGGGCGAGCCTCGCGTCCTCGCCCTGCGGCCCCGGTACGGCGGCGGCGCCGTCGTCCGCCGGCCGCTCGGCCACGGGGACCTGGTGGTGATGGGCGGCTCCTGCCAGCGCACCTGGGAGCACGCGATCCCGAAGACCGCCCGCCCGGTCGGCCCGCGGATCAGCATCCAGTTCCGCCCGTACGGGGTCGCCTGAGGGCCACCCCCTCGCTCATCAGTCCTTGACCGCGCCGGCCAGCCCGGACACCAGCCTGCGCTGCACCGCGATGAAGAACACCAGCACCGGCACCGTCATCAGCGTGGACGCCGCCATGATCCCGCCCCAGTCGTTCTCGTCCGGCTTGAAGAACACCAGCAGTGCGGAGGGCAGCGTCTGGTTCTGGCTGGCGCTGATGATGAAGGTCTTCGCGAAGACGAAGTCGTTCCACGCCGCGATGAAGGAGAACACGCTGGTCGCGGCCAGACCCGGGGCCACCAGCGGCAGCAGGATCCGCCACAGGATGCGGGTCCGGCTCGCCCCGTCGATCTGCGCGGCCTCCTCGATCGAGACCGGCACGGCCGCGACGAAGCCGCGCATCATCCAGATCCCGAACGGCAGCGAGAACGCCAGCTGCACCAGCACCAGCGAGGCCAGGGTGTTCAGGCCGACGCCCGGCGCGAACCGGCCGGCATCGCGGAACATGAAGAACAGCGGGATGGTCAGCGCCTCGACCGGGATCATCTGGGCGATCAGGAACATCACCATGATCGTGGTGCGGAACCGGAACCTGAACCGGGTCACCGCCACGGCGGCCAGGAAGACCACCACCGCCGACAGCACCACCACCGACAGCGCGACCACCAGGCTGTTGACGAAGTACCGGCCGAAGCCGTCCACGCTGAGCACCTGCCGGAAGCTGTCCAGCGTCGGGTGGGCGGTCCACGGCCTCGGGTCCAGCGACTGCACCTCGCCCTTGGGCTTGAAGGCCGAGAGCACCATCCAGAAGATCGGGAAGGCGGTGACCACCGCCAGCACCACGGCACCACTGTTCGCCGCGAGCCGCCACCGGCCGCGGGGGTTGCGCAGGGCGTTCACAGCTCGTTCCCCGTCCGTCGCAGGCTGCGGATGTACAGGACCGTCGGGACCACCAGGATCAGCAGCATGATCACGCCGATCGCCGCGCCCAGCCCGTACTGCGAGGAGGCGAAGGCCTTCTGGTACGCGTACACGTTGAGCACCAGGTTCTGGCCGGCGATGCCGCCGCCCTCGGTCATCACGTAGATCTGGGTGAAGACCTTGAAGTCCCAGATCACCGACTGGATCACCACGATGGTCAGGATCGGCCGCAGCATCGGCGCGGTGATCCGGCGGAAGGTGGTCCAGGTGCCGGCGCCGTCCAGGGCGGCGGCCTCCATGACCTCCTCCGGGATGGCCCGGATGCCCGCGTAGAGGGTGACCATGACGAACGGGTAGGAGTGCCACACCACCACGGCGCCGACGATCAGGAACGCCGTCCACTTGTCGTAGAACCAGTTGAACTCGTGGAAGCCGCTCAGCCCGAGCCGCACCAGGGTGTGGTTGACCAGCCCGAGGTTGGTGTCGAACAGGAAGCTCCACACCGTCGAACCGGTCATCGCGGGCGCCGCCCAGGCGGCCATCGCCGCCGTGGTCAGCACCAGCCGCGGCCAGCGGCCGACCCTGGTCAGCAGCACCGCGAGGGTCGCGCCGACGGCCAGGGTGGCGACCACGCAGAAGGCGGCGAAGCCGACGGTCTGCACCAGCACCGTCCAGAACTGGCCGTCCTCCAGGATCTTCGTGTAGTTGCCGAGGCCGACGAAGGAGGTCGGGACACCGCCGGAGGCCTGGGCCTGCCCGAAGTCCAGTACGGACAACAGCCCGAGCTGGTAGATCGGGTAGGCCACCAGCGGGACCAGGATGACCGCGGCCGGCAGGAGCAGCAGCAGCGGGGGCCGGCGGCGCCGGCCGCCCGGGGGTGCGGCCGGCGCCCTGCCCCCACGGCGCCGCTGCGGGGAGGCCGGCGCCGACGGGGCGGTCGTGGTGGATGCGGACACGTGCGGGACCTGCTCTCTGCTCGGCGGGTCAGTGCGCGGCGAAGGCCGAATTGATCTGCGCCGCGGCGTCGGCGGAGGCCTTGGCCACGTCCGCCTTGCCCGTGACCACCTGCTGCAGCATGGTCGGGATCACCGCCTGGGCGTCGATCTGCGCCCACGCCTGGTCCAGCGGCACGAAGCGGGTGCCGGCGGCGATGGTGTCGGTGAACGGCTTGAGGAAGGCGTCCTTCGCCCCGACCTCGGCGCTGACCGACTTGAGCGTCGGCAGGTTGCCCATCGCGTCGTACATCTGCGCCTGGTAGGCCGGGCTCGCCAGCAGCTTCGCGAACTCCACCGCCAGCGTGCGGTGCTTGGCCGCCTTCATCACCCCGAGGTTGTTGCCGCCCGCGAAGGCGGGGGCGATCGAGCCGGCCTTCTCCCCGGGCAGCGGCACCACGCCGTACTTGCCCTTGACCGCGCCCGCCTCCACCTTGCCGCGGTTGGAGTTGACCAGGATCGCCATCGCCGACTTCCCGGCCGCGAACAGGTCGACGGTCTTGCCGCCGGTCAGGTCCGCGCACTGCTGGGCGGGGCAGCCGTCCGGGCCGAACAGGTCGGTGTAGCGCTTGATCCCGGCCTGCGCGGCGGGCGAGTCGATGGCGGCCTTGAAGGCCGTGCCGTTCTTGGCCGCGATGTCGCCGCCCGCGTCCCAGACGAAGGGCAGCGCGCCGAAGGTGTACTTGCCGCCGACCGCGATGCCGAAGGTGTCCGGGTGCGCGGCGTGGATCTTCGCACCGGCCGCGACCAGTTCGGCGTACGAGGCGGGCGGGTTGAGCCCGGCCTCGGTGAACAGGTCGGTGCGGTAGTACAGGGCGCGCACGCCGACCCACCACGGCAGGCCGTAGGTCTTGCCGTCGACCACCGCCGTCCCCGCGATCGCCGGGTCGAGGTCGCCCTTGGACTGCCACGCGTCCAACTCGGCGCCGATCTCGGCCAGTCCGCCGGCGGCGACGTAGCCGGGCAGGTCGGTGTTGCCGAACTCGACCAGGTCGGGGGCGCTGTTGGGGTCGTTGAAGGCGCCCTTCATCTTGGCGGCGCGGGCCGAGGCGTCGGTGTCGATGTAGCCGACCTTCACCGTGACGCCCTGGTGGGAGGCCTGGAACTCGTTGACGGCCTTGGCCACCACGGCCTCCTTGGCCGCGTTGCCCGCCTCGTTGTACAGCCACACCTGGAGGGTGCCGGTGCGGTCGTCGGCCTTGTCGCCGGCCGGCGCCGCGGTGCCCGGGGCGCAGGCGGTGGCGGCGAGGCAGCAGGCGGCGAGCGCGACGGCCGCAGCGGCCCGACTGGTGAGTCGCATGGGTGGAGACCTCCCCTCCCGACAGCTGCCGCCGAGACGCTCCCCGCCGGGGGACGGGCGCGTCGAAGCAGGCCCTGACCGGGGCCGATGGTGGGTGAAGTGGTGGGGGTGACGGCAGGGCGCAGCGCCTCGGGTGGGCGACGCCGCCTGCTCGATGGCAGGGACGTTAGGCGTGGGCGATCGGGCCCAACAAGAGGTGGTTCACGAAGTTTTGCACTGCACAACGTTGTATCGAGGATGCGCCGACCCGGGCCCGAAGGGGTACGTTCTGACCACCCCCGCCGACGTGCGGGGACCACGCCAGCAGAACCCGGACCAGGGAACGGACCCATGACGGAGACGTCGCCCCAGCAGCCCACGACGACGGCCGCGCCCGCGTCGAAGCCCACGACCGAGCGCAACCAGTCCTCCTCGCTGCGCCGCGCACTCGCCGTCCTCGGCCACGTCCGCGACCACGGCGACGGGCGCGGCGTGCCGCTCGCCCAACTCGCCGACGCCCTGGGCCTCAACAAGAGCACCGTGCTCCGGCTGGCCGGCCCGCTGCTCGACGAGCACCTGCTCGAACGGGACCGCGAGACCGGCTGGTTCCGCCTCGGCCACGGCTCGCTCCGGCTCGGCCAGGCCTACCTGACCACCCTCGACCTGCGCAGCGTCGCCGCCGAACACCTGCGCCGGCTCCAGCGCGAGGCCGGCGAGACCGTCCACCTGACCGTCTGGCAGGCACCCGGGATCGTCTACCTGGACAAGGTCGAGGACGAGACCAACGTCCGGATGGCCTCCCGGGTCGGCAGCCGGGCGCCCGCCTACTGCACCGCCACCGGAAAGGCGATCCTCGCCTGGCTGCCCGAGGAGGCGGTCACCGAGGTGGTCGCGGCCGGCCTGCGCCCGGTCACCGCCTGGACCATCGCGGACGAGACCCGGCTGCGCGCCGACCTCGCCCGGATCCGCGCCCGCGGCTACTCGATCGACGACCGGGAGAACGAACCCGAGGTGCGCTGCGTGGCCGCGCCGATCTTCGACCACACCGGCGAGGTCACGGCGGCCCTGTCCGTCTCCGGCCTCACCTCCCGGATGACGGCCGCCCGGGTCCGCGCCCTCGGCCCGGTCGTCGCCCAGGCCGGCCTGCGGATCTCCCGCGAACTGGGCTCCGACCGCCAGCCGTCCTGAACTCCCGCTCCCCGCAGGTGGAAACGCGGACGGAAACGCGGACGGGGCCCGGCACCCGTGAAGGTGCCGGACCCCGTCCGAACCGTGGAGCGCCAGGCCCGGATCGCACGGACTCTTCCTACTGAAAGTAGGACGTGCTCTGGTAGCACCGCTGACGCCTGACGAGAGATCATCTCCCTCGCGACAGGAAGTACAGTAGCAGCTCCGTGACCACCCATCGAATCGGAGGCGAACCCGGCATGACGACCGCGCGACCGGAGGCCGTTCCGTACGCGGACGGACGGCTGTTGGACGTCCACCGCCCCGCCGCCACCGACTCCGGGCCCGCCCCCGTCGTCCTGCTCTGGCACGGCTCGGGCCCCGACGAGCGCGACGTGCTGCACACCCTCGCCCAGGAGGCCGCCGGGCTCGGCCTGCTGGTCCTCGTCCCGGACTGGCGCTCCGACCGGGCGGACGGCGGCCGCGCCGACCTGCTCGCCTCGCTGGCCTTCGCCCGGCGCAACGCGGCGGCGTACGGCGGGGATCCGGACCGCTTCGTGCTCGCCGGCTGGTCGCTCGGCGGCCGGGAGGCCGTGGCGGTGGCCACCCACCCGGACACCCCGGCCGAGCTGCGCCCCATTGCCGCCGTCGGCATCGCCTCCGCGTACGGCCGCCCGGCGGCCACCACCGGGGACGTCCCGCTCGACCACCTCGCGGCGGGCCCGTCCCCGGTGCCGGTCCTGCTGGTGCTGGGCACCACGGACGAGGTGGTACCCGGCTGGCTGACCCATCAGCTGCACGCGGTCGTGCCGACCGCCGAACTGCTCGAACTCCCCACCGACCACGCCGGCGTGGTGATGACCACCTACGACCCCGGGGCCGACCGCTGCCTGCCCGCCACCGACCCCGCCACCCTGGCGGCCGGCCGGCGGACCGCCGCACTCCTCGCCCGGGCGGCCGGGCTCCGATAGGGGCGGGCGCCGCCCAACGCCTCTACTCCGCAGGCCAGTTGACTGCCTAGTTGCCCGCCACCAGGTCCCGCAGGCCGTAGCCGCGCTCCAGCGCCTCCAGGTCCCGCTGGAGGGGCGGGCGCGGCACGGTGAGCACCGGGCAGGCCGCGTGCCGGACGCAGTAGGCGGTGACGGACGGCCGGATCAGCCGGGAGAGGCAGCCCCGCTCCCGTCCGGCGCCGAGCACCAGGACGTCGCCCGGCCGGTCCGCGCAGCGCAGCAGCGTGTGGGCGGTCTCGCCGCGCACGGCCTGGCAGCGCAGCCGGGCTCCGGCGTACCGCCCGGCGAAGGCCTCGTCGAGCGCCTGCCGCAGCCGGGTGACGGCCGCGTCCCGGCCGGCGCCCACCACCGGCGGGCAGACCGAGCGGCGGTAGCCGAGCTCCTCCCCCGGCGGGGTCCAGCACAGCACCGCGAGCACCTCGGCGTCCGTCCGCCGGGCCTCGGCCACCGCGTGGTGCAGGGCCGCGAGGCTGCCGAGCGACCCGCTGACGCCGACCACGATCCGGCCGTCGCCCGCACCCGTGTCCGTCATCGCCCGCCCCGCCTCTCCGTCCGCGCCGCCGCCCCCGGGCGGATCACCCCAGCTAACCGGCGCACCCGAGCCCGCCCGCACCCGTTGACACGGTCCTGACGCCCCACCCGGCGTTCCGTACGCGTCCCTGATGCCGACAGGAGGGCAGGGGAGGCGGGGGAAGGGCGGGGGCGGTCAGGCCTCCGGGGCCCCGGCCTCCCACAGGTCCGCGAACATCCGGTCCAGGTGCTCCTCGCCGATCGGCGGGACCGGCAGCGGGTGGGCGGCCCGCGCGCGGAAGCCGTCCAGCAGCAGGGCGAGGTACCGGCGCCAGAGGTCGGGGCGCAGCTCGGTGGCGGCGGGCAGGGCGCGGCAGAGCGGGCCGAGCAGGAAGAGCAGGTCCATGGTGACCACGTCGCGCCGCATGGTGCCCTGCTCCTGGGCGCGGGCGATCAGGGCGCCGACGGTGGCGGCGTGCCCGCGGCTGATCTCGATCATGCCGGGGATGACCGGGATGGCCTGGGTGACCAGGTCGTTGATGCCGCGGTCGGCGGCGACGAGGGCGAAGATCCGCTCGAAGTAGCCCTCCAGACCGGTCCAGGCGTCCTCGGCGGCGAGCGCCTCCCGCCCGGCTTCGGCGAGTCCGGTCCCGGCGTCCGCGAAGACCTCGGCGATCAGCGCCTCGCGGGTCGGGAAGTGCCGGTAGAGGGTGGCGTTGCCGACGCCGGCCTCCTTGGCGATCTGGTCCAGCGGGACGTCGAGGCCGTGCCGGGAGAACATCTCGCGGGCGGCGGCGAGCAGCTGGTCCCGGTTGCGCTGCGCGTCGCGCCGGAGCCGTCCCGGGGGGTTCGCGCTGCTCGGTGCCATGGGCAGACCCTAGCAACCGCACGGCCGCCGGGTGTTCACCGGCACGACGGCCGGTCCGGTCCGCGCCCGCCCTGCAACTACCCTACGGGGGCGAGGAGAAGAGCGGCCCGAGCGGCCGCGGACCACGGGGGCGGCATGGCGACGGTGACGGAACTCCGGTACTACCCGGTGAAGGGCTGCGCCGGGGTGCGCACGGAGCGGGCGGAGGTGACCGCGGCGGGGCTCGCCCACGACCGGGAGTTCATGGTGGTGGACCAGGACGGCGTGTTCCGCTCCCAGCGGCGGGATCCGCTGCTGGCGACCGTCCGCCCGGCGGTGGCGGAGGGCGGCGCCCGGCTGGCGCTGGCCGCGCCCGGGGTGGCGCCGGTGGCCTTCGCCGTGGACACCGCGGGCCCGCGCCGCAAGGTCGAGCTGTTCGGCGTGCCGTACCCGGCCGTCGACCAGGGCGAGGAGGTCGCCGCCTGGCTGTCCCGGGTGCTGGGCGCGCCCAGCCGGCTGGTCCGGGTGCCACCGGAGCACGACCGGGCGACCGACGGGCTGACCCCGGGGACCTCGGGCTTCGCCGACAGCAGCGCGATGCACCTGCTCTCCCGGGCGACCTTGGACGACTTCAACGCGCGCACCGGCGAGGGCGTCGCCCCGCTGCCGGTGGAGCGGTTCCGCCCGAACCTGGTGGTGGACGGCTGGCCGGAGCCGCACACCGAGGACCTGCTGCGCCGCTTCCGCGTCGGCGGCGCCGAATTCGGCTACACCAAGCTGGCGATCCGCTGCGCGGTGACGCTGGTGGACCAGTCGACCGGCGCCAAGGCGGGCCCGGAGCCGCTGCGCACCCTGGCGCGGTACCGCCGGGCGGCGGTCGGCGGGGTGGCCCTCGGCAGCAAGTTCGCCGTACTGCGCCCGGGCACCGTGCGGGTGGGGGACGAGCTGGCGGTGGACGACTGGGGGCCGTCCGAGCTGTGACGCGGGTCCCGGGTGCACCGGGGGCGCGCCGGGCGGGACCGCCCGCGCCCGC
>NZ_JBHYGR010000071.1:0-45072 GCF_042738155.1 Kitasatospora sp. NPDC059088
CGCCGGGGGGGGGGGGGGGGGGGGCGGGGCCGCGCGGGGGGGGGGGGGCGGCGGGGGGGGGGGGCGGGCCCGGGTTCTGGGGGGGGGGCCCCGTCTCCGGGGCGCCTGCGGTGCTGTGGCCCCGCTCCGGTGGGAGCGGGCCGTTTCACCGGCCCCGAGACCGCGTGGTGCGCGGCTGAGTCCGCTGCCGTGCCCCCGAGTAGGACGGCAGCGATGACGGCAGGAAGTACGGCCCCGCCGACAGCGGGGCTGGACCGCCTCCGGTCGGGGTCAGCTTTCGGCGAGGATGTGGGACAGCTCCCGGTCGAGGTCGAAGTGACGGTGTTCGGTGCCGGGGGGCACCGCGGCGTCCGTCCGCTTGAGGAACGACTCAAGCGCGCGGGCCGGGGCTTCCAGCAGGGCTTCTCCTTCCGGAGAGCTCAGGGCGATGCAGACCACCCCTTGCCCGTGGCTGCGCGACGGCCACACCCGGACGTCGCCGGTACCGGTGGGTCGGTGCAGCCCCTCCGCGAGGAGATCTCGGGCGAACACCCACTCCACGGTCTCGTCGGCGCCCGTGTGGAACGTGGCGTGCACGGCGTAGGGGTCGGCGGTGTCGTAGCGCAGGCCCGCGGGGACGGGCAGTGAGGACTCGCTGGACACGATGAGGCGCAGGTGCAGCTCGCAGCTGACCGTGGTGTTCATAAGCGCCATGGCCTTTCGCTCAGTGTGCGCTCGGGGAATCGCACGTCGGCGAACGGACCATCCCACCCCCAAGACCGATGTAAACCCCTCTGTCCCGATTCGGGCGCGAGTCGTACCCCTTACGGCGCATTGCGGAATCGCCCCGGAGTACCCGCCCGGGGCATTACCGGCGGTTCTTCTCGGTCGGATTCCGGTTCGGCGTGCAGGCGGTCCGTCGGAGTGCCGGGCGGGCCGGGAACAGGGGAGCGGGTGGTGCGGCCGGGCCCGACGAGTCGTGCGCGCGGGCGGGAGGGGCGGGACGGGTGGCGGGGAGGCCCCGGCCCCGGGCGTTGGGGCGGGGTCGCCGGCGGGCGGGGTGTTCGGAGCACCCTCCGGGATGCGGTAATGTTTTCCCTGCACCCGGGCGATTAGCTCAGCGGGAGAGCACTTCGTTCACACCGAAGGGGTCACTGGTTCGATCCCAGTATCGCCCACCGGAATGCATTGTGATATGTGAGGCCCAGTCGATTATCGGCTGGGCCTCACATGTATTTCCGGAAATCCATCCGAAGAGCCGGTATCGAATCCGGCTGAGGGCCAGTCATCTTCCGTGCGGAGCGCGAGTTCTGTGGGTGCGTCGGCCGTACCCCGGAAGAGCGAGTTGTACGACCGCCCCCGAATGGTGCTAGAGTTCTTCTCGTTGCCCGGGCGATTAGCTCAGCGGGAGAGCACTTCGTTCACACCGAAGGGGTCACTGGTTCGATCCCAGTATCGCCCACCCGGACAGCACGCAGGCCCTGACCAGGAAACCGGTCGGGGCCTGCGGCGCGTTCCGGGCCGTCGTGCCGGTGAAGGGCTATGCCGCCGCCCGGCACCCGTGCTCCGGCTCCAGCCGACGACCGCAGACGCACCGGGCCGGCCGCAGCGGCCACGACAGGTCCACCCGCTCCGGCGTTCCCGAGCGGTCGAACCAGGCCTGCAGCCCCCGGGCCTGCGCCGCGTGCCAGACCGCCTGCCGCAGGTGCAGCTCCGCCGCCGTCAGTCCGCCGAGCGCCGCCGGATAGCGGGCGCCTATGCGCCGGATCAACGACAGGGCCGCCGTCGCGTCCGCCGCCGCGTCGTGCGCCCCGGCGAGGTCCACCCCGTAGTGGGCGCACAGGTCGGTCAGCGTCCGCCGGCCCTTGCGGTAGCGGTCCACGTGCTTGTCCAGCACCCGCGGATCCAGCACCACCAGCCCCGCCCCGTCCAGCCCGGTGCTCAACGGCAGGCCGTGGTGGCGCCGCAACTCCCGGTCCAGCAGGGTCAGGTCGTAGGGGGCGTTCATCACCACCACCGGGCGGCCGGCCCGCGCCTGGGCCGCCAGCGCGCGGGTGACCTCGGCCACCACCGTGCGGGCCGGGCGCCCGTACGTGCGGACCTGGTCGTCGGTGATGCCGTGCACCGCCCGCGCCCCGTCCGGGATCGGCACGCCAGGATCGGCGAGCCAGGTGGTGGTCTGCGCCGGTGCGCCCGGGGTGAGTTGGACGACCAGGGCGGCGGAGACGATGCGGTCGGACTCCACGTCCACGCCGGTCGTCTCGGTGTCGAAGGAAGCGAGCGGGCCGGTGTACCAGTGCTGCTGCATGACTGCCCCTCAGGCGTGCGTTCCGCGCCCTGGTGATACCCGGTTCTGACGGTCGCTCAACCCGTTTGGCCCAGCTCCGACCGGGGATCCTGCCACTGGGCCGCTCGGCCCGGACGGGCCCGGAGCCGGGGGAGGCCACGGGGCGATGGCACTGACACAGCCGCAGCCCGACGGCGCGGCGACCACACTCAGGGGGAACCTCGCGGTCACCGCCTGCATGGAGACGCTGCAGGTCGGCTACCTGCACGCGGTCGCCGCGGCGGCCGGCTGCTCGCTCTCCCAGCCGTTCCCGGACAACGGCATCGACTGGCAGGTCAGCCACGGCTCCCGGGAGCACGACGTGGACGACGAGGTCACCATCAAGATCCAGCTCAAGGCGACCCAGCAGATCGCACCCGGTCCGGCCGGGCCGTTCTTCAGCTTCACCCTGGACAACGACCACCTGCGCAAGCTCGCCCGAGCCCGGGTCGCCGTCCCGCGGATCCTGGTCGTGATGCTGCTGCCGCGCCGGATCGACCACTGGCTCCGGGCCCGCCCGGACGCCCTCGAACTGCGGCACTGCTGCTACTGGGTCAACCTGGCCGGCCACCCCGTCACCGGGAAGCGGCGCACCAACGTCCGGGTGCCCACCGACAAGGTCTTCGACGACCGCGCGCTCTGCGACATCATGGCCCGGGTCGGCGCGGGCGGCAGCCCGTGACCGCCCGGCCCCGGCAGCGAGGAAGCACGCCCATGACCCTGCCGAACGGACCGGAGGGCCGGGCCCTGCCCGACCCGGCCACGGTCGACCCCGCGGTGCTCGCCACCCTGCTCGCCCGGCACGGCTGGATCCGGCGCGGCGGCCCCGCCGCCCGGTACGGCCGCTGGACCCCGCCGGACGGCGAACCCGGCACCAGCCTCCTCCTCCCCACCGCCGACGGCTTCGACGACGCCGTCGACCTCCTCACCGACGCCGTCACCGCGCTCTCCCGCTCCCGCACCCCCTCCGCCCGCTCGATCCTCCTCGCCCTCGTCGTCCCCGGCGACGAGCTCAACTGGCGCCGCGAACTGCCCGGCCCCGCCGACGCCACCCCCTGGGACGACGCCGAACGGCTCCAGCGGGCCGCGCGCTCGATGCTCGCCGCCGGGGCCAAGGCCGGCCGGACCACCGCCGGCTACTTCGGTGCCCGGCTGGACGGCCTCGCCGGGGAGTTCCTGGACCGCGTCCTCCTGGTCGAACAGGGCGCCGTCGACCAGGGCGCCGCCCTGACCGCCTACACCCCCGCCCCCGAGGGCCGCACCGCCGTCACCACCCTGGTCCGCGCCCTGGAGGCGCTGCGCGACGCGGTCGACTACCGCCGGGTCAGCGGCGGGCCCGAGGCCTTCGAGAACGCCGTCCGCTCCGGGGTCAGCCGCGAACTCGTCCGGTCCGTCGAGGACCTCGTCCGCGGCGCGACCGCCGCCCGGCTCACCGTCGCCTGGTCGCCCGCCGCCGGCACCCCGGGCGGATTCGGCGACCGCCGGATCGAGCTCGACTTCTCCCCCGGGGACCTGCCCGCCCTCGCCGAGGCCGCCGAACTGCTGGAGCGGATCGAACCCGCCGTCGACGTCACCGTCGTCGGCGTGGTCGTCCGGCTCAAGCGCGCCGACCCCGCCGGACCGGGCTCGATACGGCTCCGGGTGCTCGGCGGCGCCGAGGTCCGCGAACTCAAGGTCGGACTGCCCGACCCCGACTACCGGCTCGCCGCCGAGGCCCACCTCACCGGCGTCCCGGTCCGGGTCTCCGGCCGCCTGGAACGCCGCGACGGCTTCCGCCGGCTGACCCGCCCGCACGGCCTGGAGCTGTGCGGTTGGGCGGACGACGACCGCGAGCGGCTGCTCAAGGGGCTCCAGGAGAGAGGGGAGAGGTCCTGAGTGCGCGGTGCGGCTGGTGCTCTCGGTACCATCGTCACGCGCAGCGCAGTGTTGCGTCCTCTGAATCCAGCACGTCAGGAGAGACCGGTGACGGACGTCCGGGTAATCATCAACCGCGAACCCGATCGGGAAGAGCGCGTGGTGACCACGGGCACTACGGCCGCCGAGCTCTTCGCCGACGACCGCTCGATCATCGCCGCCCGCGTCGGCGGCCAGCTCAAGGACCTCGCGTACGCCGTCCAGGACGGCGACGAGGTCGAGCCGGTCGCGATCGGCAGCAAGGACGGCCTGGACATCCTGCGCCACTCCACCGCGCACGTCATGGCCCAGGCCGTGCAGCAGCTCTACCCCGAGGCCAAGCTCGGCATCGGCCCGCCGGTCAAGGACGGCTTCTACTACGACTTCGACGTCGAGAAGCCCTTCCACCCCGATGACCTCAAGGCCATCGAGAAGCGGATGCAGGAGATCATCAAGCGCGGGCAGAAGTTCTCCCGCCGCGTGGTCACCGACGAGGCCGCCGCCGAGGAGCTGGCCGCCGAGCCGTACAAGCTGGAGCTGATCGGCCTCAAGGGCTCCGCCGCCACCGCCGGCGAGGGCGCCGACGTCGAGGTCGGCGCCGGCGAGCTCACCATCTACGACAACCTGGACGCCAAGAGCGGCGAGCAGTGCTGGGGCGACCTCTGCCGCGGCCCGCACCTGCCCAGCACCCGCCACATCCCGGCGTTCAAGCTGATGCGCAACGCCGCCGCGTACTGGCGCGGCAGCGAGAAGAACCCGATGCTGCAGCGCATCTACGGGACCGCCTGGCCGACCAAGGACGAGCTCAAGGCCCACCTCGACTTCCTCGTCGAGGCCGAGAAGCGCGACCACCGCAAGCTCGGCAACGAGCTCGACCTCTTCTCCATCCCCGAGGAGATCGGCTCCGGCCTCGCCGTCTTCCACCCCAAGGGCGGCATCATCCGCCGCGCGATGGAGGACTACTCGCGCAAGCGGCACGAGGAAGAGGGCTACGAGTTCGTCTACACCCCGCACGCCACCAAGGGGAAGCTCTTCGAGAAGAGCGGCCACCTCGACTGGTACGCGGACGGTATGTACCCGCCCATGCAGCTCGACGAGGGCGTGGACTACTACCTCAAGCCGATGAACTGCCCGATGCACAACCTGATCTTCGACGCGCGCGGCCGCTCGTACCGTGAACTGCCGCTGCGCCTCTTCGAGTTCGGGACGGTGTACCGCTACGAGAAGTCCGGTGTGGTGCACGGCCTGACCCGTGCCCGCGGCTTCACGCAGGACGACGCCCACATCTACTGCACCCGTGAGCAGATGGCGGAGGAGCTCGACTCCACGCTGACCTTCGTGCTCAACCTCCTCCGTGACTACGGTCTGACCGACTTCTACCTGGAGCTGTCGACCAAGGACCCGGTCAAGTACGTCGGTTCGGACGAGACCTGGGAGGAGGCCACCCGCGTCCTGGCGAGCGTGGCCGAGAAGCAGGGCCTGCCGCTGGTCCCGGACCCGGGCGGCGCGGCCTTCTACGGCCCGAAGATTTCGGTGCAGGCGCGGGACGCCATCGGCCGTACCTGGCAGATGTCGACCATCCAGCTCGACTTCAACCTGCCCGAGCGCTTCGACCTGGAGTACACGGCGGCGGACGGTTCGCGTCAGCGGCCGGTCATGATCCACCGTGCGCTGTTCGGTTCGATCGAGCGGTTCTTCGCGGTGCTGCTGGAGCACTACGCCGGTGCCATGCCGCCGTGGCTGGCTCCGGTCACCGTGACCGGCATCCCGATCACCGACGAGCACGTGCCGTACCTGCTGGAGGTCGCGGCCGAGCTCAAGAAGCAGGGGATCCGGGTCGAGGTGGACACCTCGGACGACCGCATGCAGAAGAAGATCAGGAACGCCCAGAAGACCAAGGTCCCGTTCATGCTGATCGCCGGCAACGACGATGTCGAGGCGGGCGCGGTCTCCTTCCGTTACCGCAACGGCGAGCAGAAGAACGGCGTGCCGCGTGACCAGGCCATCGCCGAGATCGTTGATGCCGTGGCGCGCCGTATCCAGGTGTGAGTTCCCCGCCTGAGCGGGGGTGACCCTAACGGCGTTCCGGTCGCCGAGGCAGTCGCCGAGGTTAAGCGCGGGGCAGGCTCTTCAAGAGTCTGCCCCGCGCGGCTTTGCAAGCACCCCCGGGCGAATATGCTGATCAGCATGACGACTGAGCCGGAACTGCAGCGGGGTGTCGGTGAGCCGGACGGCTTCCGCCGCCTGTGGACCCCCCATCGGATGGCGTACATCCAGGGTGAGAACAAGCCCACCGGCCCGGCTCCGGACGACGGTTGTCCGTTCTGCTCGATCCCGTCGCTGAGCGACGAGGAGGGGCTGGTCATCGCCCGGGGGAGCGCCGTGTTCGCGGTGCTGAACCTGTACCCGTACAACGGCGGGCACCTGATGGTGGTCCCGTACCGGCACGTGGCCGACTACACCGACCTCGACGAGGCGGAGACGGCCGAGCTGGCGGACTTCACCAAGAAGGCGATGACCGCGCTGCGGGCCGCCTCGGGGGCGCACGGGTTCAACATCGGGATGAACCAGGGCGCGGCGGCCGGGGCCGGGATCGCGGCGCACCTGCACCAGCACGTGGTGCCGCGCTGGGGCGGGGACACCAACTTCATGCCGGTGGTCGGCCACACCAAGGTGCTGCCGCAGCTGCTGGCGGACACCCGCAAGATGCTGGCCGAGGCCTGGCCGCAGGGCTGAGCCGGCCGGACGCGCGAAGAGGGGCCCGCCACCGAGGAGTTCGGTGGTGGCCCCTCTTCACGTGTCGCTCCCGGTCAGTCGGCGCTGAACTCGTCGACCTTGTACGGGCGGGGGCTCTGCGCCTCGGACTTGATGATCGAGGTGCGGGTCTTGAAGAAGCGGTCCGCGTCGAGGTCGTGCTCCTGGAGGAACTCCAGAGTGGCGGTGTGCACCGCGCTGAGCACCGGCACGGAGGCGTTCATGGCGTTGTCGACCATGGAGCGGTTGTTCCAGGCGGTGCCGACCCAGGAGTGCCGGAGTCCGAACGGCTCGGGCAGGCCGAGGCCGCCGCCGAGCCAGCCGAGCAGGCCGGGCATCTTGTGGAACGGTGCGCGGACGGCCTGGCGGACCACCTCGTCGTTGTCGATCAGGGGGAGCTTGACGGTGCGCTCCTCCCAGAACCGCACGGTCTTGGCGACCGACTTCTCCTTGTTCTTGGGCTTGTCGAAGAAGACGCCCTTGACCGGGCCGAGCGCGTAGCCGGCCACCGAGATGTTCAGCACGTTGGCGAGCAGGGTCACCGTGACGGTGAAGGTGATGATCAACTTGCCGTCGTGGGTGATGAACTGGGTGGCCAGGTAGTGCCGGGGGCCGCCGGAGAAGGTCTGCTTGTCGGCGAGGCTCTGCACGGCGAAGTCGCGCATCCGCTCGCCGTCCATGTCGGCGCCGCCGGGGCGGCTGATCTCGTCCGCGCCCTCGCCGATGTCGAAGACCGCCCACTGCTTGATGGCCACGTTGGGGATGCCGCTGTTGGCGACGTGGCTGACCCCGAGGCCCTTGAGGTGGGCGGAGATCCGGCGGACCAGGTCCCAGGGGTGGAAGGCCCGGAAGTCGGCGTGGCCCTCGGCGGGGTGCAGGGTGTCGGCCAGGCGCCACTCGCCCCAGCGGCGGCCGGCCCCGAGGATGCCCTTGGGGCCGGCGTAGTGGTGGACGTTGGTCTCCTGCTCGGCGTCCAGCCGGCCGAGCTTGTCGCGCAGGTCGTTGGCCTTCTTGTCCAGGTCGTCGCGGGGGACGGCCTTGGCGACGGTGGCGGCGACGGCGCTGCCCTCGACCAGGGCCTGCCAGCGGGCGCGGAGGTCGGTGGCGGAGCGTTCGACGATCCGGCGGGCGAGGTACCAGCCGAGCACCGGGGCGAGCATGGTGATCCGCAGGTAGACGCCGAGGACGCCCGCCGCCGGCGGGAACAGCGCCAGGTAGCCGGCCAGGACGGCGACCGCGATCAGGGCGAGGGCGCCGTAGGTGTCGGCCCCCCGGGCGCTGTCCCGCTTGAGCCAGGCGCGCAGTTGGAAGGCGCCGAGCCAGATCAGGGTGCCGGGGAGGAAGAGCAGGCCGGTGACGACGGTGACGGTGCTGAGCTGCCGGTCGCGGGCGTGCCGGAGTTCCTCGGCGGCCAGGCAGTGCTCGACGACCTGGCGGGTGTCGACGCCGAAGGAGGGGACGAGGGGCTTGCGGTCGCCGCCGAGGGCGCGCGAGACCAGGGCCTTGCTGAAGGCCTCGCCGAGGTTGGGGCGGAAGAGCGCGAAGCGGCCCTTCTTCTCCTTGGCGTCGGTGACGTCGGTGACGAACTTGCCGATCTCGCCGTCGCGGTAGGCGGCGGAGGAGAGCGCCTGGGTGACGGCCGTCTGCGGGCCGGTGTCGGTCCGGGGTATCTGCGCACCCGGGGTCATGTCGAGTGTGGCCACGGTGGCGTCTGCTCCTCCCCTTGTCAGCGGCAGGTTACCGTGCCGTGGCACCCCTGCGCGGATGATCGTCTGAACTACCGTCACGAAGCGGTGCGTTCCGGCCGCACCGGGGCCTGAGGGGCATGATGCCCAGCTTCGGCCGGGTCGATACCCGCCCGGGCCGACGGCGTGAGGGTGGAGGAGGATGGAGGTGAAGGCGATGAAGGGGGTTGTCGTGGTGAAGGATCCGGTGCTGGTCTTCGACGGGGACTGCGCGTTCTGTTCGTCCTGCGTGCGCTGGGGGGAGCGGTACCTGCGGCAGACGCTGGCCTCGGGTGGCTGGGAGGCGGTGCCGTTCCAGTTCGCGGACCTGGCGGAGCTGGACGCGGTGGCGGGCGGCCGCGGTGAGGTGGCGGCCGAGCGGGCCGAGCGCGAGGTGCTGTGGGTGACGCCGGCCGGCCGGGTGTACGGGGGCGCGCAGGCGGTGGCGCGGCTGCTGCTGCGCACCGGGGGCGCGTGGGCGTACCTGGGCGCGCTGTTGACCTTGGCGCCGGTGCGGCCGGTGGCGGCTGCGGTGTACCGATGGGTGTCGCGGAACCGGCACCGGATGCCGGGGGGTACGGCGGCGTGCGCGCTGCCGAACCGGAAGCCGGCTCAGTCGGTGTAGCGCCCGGCCAGGGCGGCGGGCATGGGTTCGTGGCGCAGGTAGGCGCGGGAGAACTCGGCGGTGCCGTGGGTGAGGGAGCGCAGGTCGACCGGGTAGCGGACGAGTTCGAGTTCGGGGACCTCCGCGCGCAGCAGGGTCAGCCCCTGGCCGCCGGTTTCGGTGCCGAGGACGCGGCCGCGGCGTGCGGAGAGGTCGCCGAGGACGGCGCCGAGGTACTCATCGGGCAGCAGGACGCTGACGGCGGCGACGGGTTCGAGCAGCCGGATGACGGCGTGTTCGGCGGCGTCGCGCAGGGCGAGGGCGGCGGCGTTCTGGAAGGAGGCGTCGGAGGAGTCGACGGAGTGCGCCTTGCCGTCGGTGAGGGTGACCCGGACGTCGACGAGCGGGAAGCCGGTGGCGACGCCCTTGGCGAGCTGGGCGCGGACGCCCTTCTCGACGGAGGGGATGAAGTGCTTGGGGACGGCGCCGCCGACGACGTGCTCCTGGAACTCGAAGCCGGAGCCGGCCGGGAGGGGTTCGACCTCCAGGTCGCAGATGGCGTACTGGCCGTGGCCGCCGGACTGTTTGACGAGGCGTCCGTGGCCGGCGGCGGCGGTGCCGAAGGTCTCGCGCAGGGCGACCTTGGGTTCGACGGTGTCGACGTGGACGCCGTGGCGGGTGCGCAGCCGGTCGAGGACGACCTCGGCGTGGGCTTCGCCGGTGCACCAGAGGACGAGCTGGTGGGTGTCGGGGTTCTGTTCGAGCCGTAGGGCCGGGTCCTCGGCGGTGAGCCGGGTGAGGGCCTGGGAGAGCTTGTCGTCGTCGGCCTTGCTGTGGGCTTCGACGGCGATCGGGAGCAGGGGTTCGGGGAGGGTCCAGCCGTCGAGTTCGACGGGGTGGCCGGGGTCGTGGACGGTGTCGCCGGCCCGGGCGGTGGTGAGTTTGGCGGCGCAGACGAGGTCTCCGGCGACGGCGTGCGGGACGGGGCGCTGGAGTTTGCCGAAGGGGCTGGTGAGGCCGGTGACGCGTTCGTCGCCGTTCTGGTCGGCGGTGTGGGCGGGGCCGACGAGGTGGATCCGGCTGTCGGGGCGCAGGGTGCCGGCGTAGACGCGCAGCAGGCTGATCCGGCCGACGTAGGCGTCGCCGGTGACGCGGACGACCTGGGCGGCGAGCGGGGCGTCGGGGTCGCAGGCGGGGGCGGGGCGGGTGCGTTCGGTGGGGTTCGGGAAGGCGTGGGTGATCAGGTCGAGGAGTTCGGCGGCGCCGAGGCCGTTGTCGCTGGTGGGGACGGCGGGGTGGAGGGTGCAGTCGAGGACTTCGCGGCGCAGCCCGGCTTCGAGGGAGTCGGTGTCGAGGGGGTCGCCGGAGAGGTAGCGCTCCATGAGGGTGTCGTCCTGGCCGGAGATGGCTTCGACGAGGCTCTCGTGGGCGGGGCCGGTGTCGGGGAGGGGATCGGCGTCGCCGTAGGTGTCGCCGGTGAGGAGGTCGATGCTGCCGTCGGGGTGTCCGTCGTGGAGGACGGGCAGGAAGAGCGGGCGCAGGGTGTCCGGGCCGAGCTCGAAGGCGTCGTGGCAGCTGGTGAGGATGTCGTCGAAGCCGGTGCGGGCGAGGTCGAGTTTGGCGACGGCGATGGCCCGGGGGATGCCCTCGGCGGCGCACTCGCGCCAGAGGGCGCGGGTGGGGGCGGTGACCGGGTCGGTGGCGGAGACGACGAAGACGGCGGCGTCGGCGGCGTGCAGGGCGGCGCGCAGGTCGGCGGCGAAGTCGGGGTGGCCGGGCGGGTCGATCAGGTTGATCTTGACGCCCTTCCATTCGAGGGGGAGCAGCGAGAGCTGGACGGAGCGCTGCTGCTGGTGCTCGATGTCCTCGTGGTCGGAGACGGTGGTGCCGTCGGCGACGCGGCCGGGGCGGGCGGTGGCGCCGGCGGCGAGGGCGAGGGATTCGGCGAGGGTGGTCTTGCCCACACCGCTGGAGCCGACGAGGACGACGTTGCGCAGGTCCGTGGGGCCGGTGACGGCGGGTGCCTGGCCGGCTCGTGCGGTGCTGCGGTCGGGCATCGGGGTCTCCTCCCGTGGCGCCGAAGCTGTCCTTGGCAGTCTAGGGTCGGGTGTCGTTCCGGCGCGTGTCGTGCTGGGCCCTGGTGGCCGGGGGCCGTCCGGCGGTGCGTGCGTCGGAGCGTGTCCCGGGCGTGGCTACGATGGGTGCGTCGGGCGGGCTCATTCGTCCGGCCGTCTGCCGCGTGTGTTGCGCCAGGCGGGTACCCGGGAGAATCGGAGCGGCTGGGAAGGCCATGCTCAACAAATACGCGCGTGCCTTCTTCACACGTGTTCTGACCCCGTTCGCCGCGTTCCTGATCCGGCTGGGCGTGAGTCCGGACGCCGTGACGCTGATCGGTACGGCCGGTTCGGTGGCCGGGGCGCTGGTGTTCTTCCCGCGCGGGGAGTTCTTCTGGGGCACCATCACGATCACGCTGTTCATCTTCTCGGACCTGGTGGACGGGAACATGGCCCGTCAGCTGGGCCGGACCAGCAAGTGGGGCGCCTTCCTGGACTCCACGCTGGACCGGGTCGCGGACGCGGCGATCTTCGGCGGTCTGGCCATGTGGTACGCGGGCAAGGGCGACGACAACCTGCTCTGCGCGGTGGCGATCTTCTGCCTGGCCAGTGGCCTGGTGGTGTCGTACACGAAGGCGCGGGCGGAGAGCCAGGGCCTGCCGTGCGACGTGTCGGGGCTGGTGGAACGGGCCGAGCGGCTGGTGATCAGCCTGGTGGCGGCCGGGGTGGCCGGTCTGCACGTGTTCGGGGTGCCGTACGTGGAGTGGCTGCTGCCGGTGGCGCTGTGGCTGGTGGCGGCGGGCAGTCTGGTGACGGTGGTCCAGCGGATGGTGACCGTGCGCCGTGAGGCGTTCGAGGCCGACCGAGCGGCGGCCGGGAGCTGATGGGGGGCGTCCTGCGGTGACGGACCGACTGGTGTACTGGGCGTACGCGCTGGGCTGGGCGGTGTTGAAGCACCTGCCGGAGCCGGTGGCGCGGTGGCTGTTCGACCGGCTGGCGGACTACGCCTGGCGTCGTCGCGGGCCGCGGGTGCGGCAGCTGGAGGCGAACCTGCGCCGGGTGCGTCCGGGCCTGCACGAGGCGGCGCTGCGGCGGTTGTCGCGAGCCGGGATGCGTTCCTACCTGCGGTACTGGATGGAGTCCTTCCGGCTGCCGGTGTGGAGCCGGGAGCGGGTCCTGCGGGACGTCCAGGTGGGCGGCTACGAGCGCATAAGGGAGGCGCTGGACTCCGGGCGGGGTGTGGTTGTGGCGCTGCCGCACATGGGCAACTGGGACTTGGCGGGCACCTGGATAGCGCAGCTGGGCCACCCGTTCACGACGGTCGCGGAGCGGTTGAAGCCGGAGCGGCTGTTCGACCGGTTCGTGGAGTTCCGGGAGGGCCAGGGCATGGAGGTCCTGGCGCTGTCCGGCGGCGGAGCGAACGTGATCGGCACGCTGGCGCGGCGGCTGCGCGCGGGCAAGCTGGTCTGCCTGGTGGGCGACCGGGACCTCTCGGAGGCCGGTATCGAGGTGTCCTTCTTCGGTGAGGTGACCCGGATGCCGGCCGGGCCTGCGGCGCTGGCCCAGCGCACCGGCGCGGCGCTGCTGCCGGCGACGCTGTGGTACGACGGTCCGGTGCTGCGGGGGATGATCCACCCCGAGGTGCCGGTCCCGGAGGAGGGCGACCGGAAGGCGCGGACGCTGGCGATGACCCAGGCGATCGCGGACGTGTGGCAGCAGGGCATCAGCGAGCACCCGCAGGACTGGCACATGCTGCAGAAGTTCTGGCCGGCCGACCTGCCGGCCCGTGAGACGGTGGGGGGCGGGTCCGCGGCCGGGCGCGCCGACGCGGCGAAGGAGCCCGCCGCCGGGGCCTCCGGCGCCTGAGCCCGGCTGCCCGTCCGACCCTGCCCGAAGGAGCTTGAGGAACCCGTGAAGATCGGCATCGTCTGCCCGTACGACTGGGACGTCCCCGGTGGGGTGCAGTTCCACATCCGGGACCTCGCCGAGCACCTGATCGGTCTGGGGCACGAGGTGTCGGTGCTGGCGCCGGCCGAGGACGACGAGGCGCTGCCGCCGTACGTGGTCTCGGCGGGGCGGGCGGTGGCGGTGCCGTACAACGGGTCGGTGGCCCGGCTGAGCTTCGGCATCCTGTCGGCGGCCCGGGTGCGGCGGTGGCTGCGCGAGGGGCGTTTCGACATCCTGCACGTGCACGAGCCGGCCTCGCCGAGCCTGTCGATGCTGGCGGCCTGGTCGGCGACCGGGCCGATGGTGGGCACCTTCCACACCTCGAACCCGCGCTCGCGGGCGATGATCGCGGCCTCGCCGATCCTGCAGCCGGGGCTGGAGAAGATGCGGGCCCGGATCGCGGTGTCGGAGTACGCCCGGCGGACCCTGGTGGAGCACCTGGGCGGGGACGCGGTGGTGATCCCCAACGGGGTGGACGTGGAGTTCTTCGCGGAGGCCGAGGCGGACGAGCGGTGGACGGGCGGTGCGGCGGCGGGGGAGCCGGGCACGATCGGTTTCATCGGCCGGATCAACGAGCCGCGCAAGGGCCTGCCGACGCTGCTGGCGGCGCTGCCGCGGATCCTGGCGGAGCGGCCGGGGGTGCGGCTGCTGGTCGCGGGCAAGGGCGACGAGGAGGAGGCGGTGGCCGGCCTGGCGCCCGAGGTGCGCGCGCAGGTGGAGTTCCTGGGCATGGTCTCGGACCGGGAGAAGGCCCGGCTGCTGCGCAGCGTGGACCTGTACGTGGCGCCGAACACGGGTGGCGAGAGCTTCGGGATCATCCTGGTCGAGGCGATGTCGGCGGGCGCCCCGGTGCTGGCCAGCGACCTGGACGCGTTCAAGCAGGTGCTGGACGGCGGGGACGCCGGGGAGCTGTTCCCGGTGGAGGACGCGGACGCGCTGGCCCGTACGGCGCTGCGGCTGCTGGGGGATCCGGGGCGGCTGGAGGAGCTGCGCAAGGCGGCTTCGCGGCACGTGCGGCGGTTCGACTGGTCGACGGTCGGCGCGGACATCCTGGCGGTGTACGAGACGGTGACGGGCGGCGCCGCGGCGGTGGTCGAGGAGGACGAGCGCAGCGCCCCGAGCCGAAGGACGCGCCGGTGACGGGAGCGGGGGGCGCGGGCGGTTCGGTCCGGCCCGGGGCCGACGGCCGGGGCTTGCGTGGCGCCCGGTGCCGGTGGGGTTAGGGTCGGGCCGACCGCACCACTGTGACCCCTGGGGGAAACGATGCCGCAGATCTCCGTCGACTACTCGTCCAGCCTGGCCGGGGCCTTCGAGCGCCGGGCGCTGGGCCTGGCGATCAACCGGCTGGCGGAGGAGACGATCGACGCCAAGCCGGGGTCCTGCAAGACGGTGTTCCGGCCGAGCGATGACCTGGTGGTGGGCTCCGACGGGTCGGTGGACGACGCCGGGGTGGACGCCCAGGTGTATGTCGAGTTCCAGGTGTTCCCGGGCCGTACGCCGGAGGCGAAGGCGGCGCTGAGCGAGGGCGTGGTGGCGCTGCTGGCGCAGCACGTGCGGCCGGCGCCGGGGACGCGGCTGTTCACCGCGGTGAACGTCGAGGACATCGACCGGGAGAGCTACCGCAGCGGCGTCGTGCAGGGCTGACGTCGGGCGGGGCGGCCGGTGACACCCGGTAACGTAGCGGTCCGTGACTACCTGGATCTGGGCCGGCGTGGCCGTGGTGCTGTTCGGCATGTACCTGAGTTGGACGGCCGGCCGTCTGGACCGGCTGCACGCCCGGATCGACGCCGCGCGGGCGGCGCTGGACGCGCAGCTGGTCCGGCGGGCCTCGGTGGCGATGGAGCTGGCGACGTCCTCGTTGCTGGACCCGGCGGCCTCGCTGCTGCTGCTGGACGCGGCGCACGCGGCCCGGCAGGCCGAGGACGAGCACCGCGAGGTGGCGGAGAGTCAGTTGAGCCTGGCGCTGCGGGCGGTGTTCGAGGAGTCGGAGCAGGTGGCGGCGCTGGTCGCGGAGCCGGGCGGTGACGAGGCGGTTCGTGATCTGACGGCCGCGGTGCGGCGGGTGCCGATGGCCCGCCGCTTCCACAACGACGCGGTGCGGGCGGCGCGGGCGGTGCGGGAGCACCGGCTGGTGCGGTACTTCCGCTTGGCGGGCAAGGCGCCGTTCCCGATGGCCTTCGAGATGGACGACGCCCCGCCGCCCGCCCTTACGCCCGAGGGAGCACCTGCTTAGGCTGTCCTCGGATACGGCCCGTTTGTCGCATCCCGTCGTCCGGGCTGGACTTGGTGGCGCATGGTTGGGCCACCTGATCTGCCTACCATAGGGCGATAGCACTGGTTAATCTTCGAGTGAGGTCTCACGTGTCCACCACCCCCACCACCGCAGACCAGCCGCAGATCGGTACCGCCCGGGTCAAGCGCGGCATGGCCGAGCAGCTCAAGGGCGGTGTGATCATGGATGTGGTCAACGCCGAGCAGGCGAAGATCGCCGAGGACGCCGGCGCGGTGGCCGTCATGGCGCTGGAGCGGGTTCCGGCCGACATCCGCAAGGACGGCGGCGTGGCCCGCATGTCCGACCCGAACATGATCGAGGAGATCATCGAGGCGGTCTCCATCCCGGTGATGGCCAAGTCCCGCATCGGGCACTTCGTGGAGGCCCAGGTCCTGCAGTCGCTGGGTGTCGACTACATCGACGAGTCCGAGGTGCTGACCCCGGCCGACGAGGTCAACCACTCCGACAAGTTCGCCTTCACCACCCCCTTCGTCTGCGGCGCCACCAACCTGGGCGAGGCCCTGCGCCGCATCGCCGAGGGTGCGGCCATGATCCGCTCGAAGGGCGAGGCCGGCACCGGCAACGTCGTCGAGGCCGTCCGCCACCTGCGCCAGATCAAGAACGAGATCGGCCAGCTGCGGGCGCTGGACCACAACGAGCTGTACGCCGCCGCCAAGGAGCTGCGCGCCCCGTACGAGCTGGTCAAGGAGGTCGCCGAGCTCGGCAAGCTGCCGGTCGTGCTGTTCTCCGCCGGTGGCGTGGCCACCCCGGCCGACGCCGCGCTGATGCGCCAGCTGGGCGCCGAGGGCGTCTTCGTCGGCTCCGGCATCTTCAAGTCGGGCGACCCGGCCAAGCGTGCCGCCGCCATCGTGAAGGCCACCACCTTCTTCGACGACCCGAAGATCATCGCGGACGCCTCCCGCAACCTGGGCGAGGCCATGGTCGGCATCAACTGCGACACCCTGCCGGAGACCGAGCGCTACGCCAACCGCGGCTGGTAGTCACTCCCGCCCTTCGCCCGGCCCGCCGCAGCGCTTCGGTGTGCGGCGGGCCGCGCCGCGTCCTTCCGTAGTAACGATCGATAGAGGTTGAAGACCGTGAGCACTCCAGTCATCGGCGTCCTCGCCCTCCAGGGCGACGTCCGCGAGCACCTGGTGGCGCTGGCCGAGGCCGACGCGCTGGCCCGTCCGGTGCGCCGCGCCGAGGAGCTGGCCGAGGTCGACGCACTGGTGATCCCCGGCGGGGAGTCCACCACCATGTCCAAGCTGGCCCTGCTGTTCGGCGTGATGGACCCGCTGCGCGCGCGGGTCGCGGCCGGCATGCCGGTGTACGGCACCTGCGCGGGCATGATCATGCTGGCCGACAAGATCCTCGACGGCCGGGAGGACCAGGAGAGCGTCGGCGGCATCGACATGACGGTGCGCCGCAACGCCTTCGGCCGGCAGAACGAGTCCTTCGAGTCCGGCCTCGCCTTCAAGGGCCTGGAGGAGGAGCCGGTGCACGGCGTCTTCATCCGCGCCCCCTGGGTCGAGGCGGTCGGCGCGGGCGTCGAGGTGCTGGCCGAGCTGCCCGGTGCGGACGGTCCGGAGAGCCGGATCGTGGCCGTGCGCCAGGGCAACCTGCTGGCCACCTCGTTCCACCCGGAGCTCACCGGCGACCACCGCGTGCACGCCTACTTCGTGAAGATGGTCGAGGAGCACCTCGCCGCCCGGTAGGGCTCCGGTAGCCGTGTGCGCCTTACCCGTGACGACACCGGTAAGATCTCTCCTGTTTCATTTCCCTTTGGCGACGTAAAGGAGCTGGCGATGTCCGGCCACTCTAAGTGGGCTACCACCAAGCACAAGAAGGCCGTGATCGACGCCAAGCGCGGCAAGCTCTTCGCCAAGATGATCAAGAACATCGAGGTGGCGGCGCGCACGGGCGGTCCCGACCCGGCGGGTAACCCGACCCTCTACGACGCCATCCAGAAGGCGAAGAAGAACTCGGTCCCGATCGACAACATCAACCGCGCCGTCAAGCGCGGTGGCGGTCTGGAGGCCGGCGGCGCCGACTACCAGACCATCATGTACGAGGGCTACGGTCCGAACGGTGTCGCCGTCCTGATCGAGTGCCTCACCGACAACCGCAACCGCGCGGCCTCCGACGTGCGCGTCGCGATGACCCGCAACGGCGGCTCGATGGCCGACCCGGGCTCGGTGTCGTACCTGTTCAACCGCAAGGGCGTCGTGATCGTCCCCAAGGCGGACGGCGTGGACGAGGACAAGCTGTTCGAGGTCGTCCTCGACCAGGAGCCGGAGGAGATCAACGACCTCGGCGAGTCCTTCGAGATCGTCTCCGAGGCCTCCAAGATGGTCGCCGTGCGCACCGCGCTGGTGGACGCCGGTGTCGACTACGACTCGGCCGAGGCCAACTTCCTCCCGAGCATGCAGGTCGAGCTGGACGTCGACGGCGCCCGCAAGATCTTCAAGCTGATCGACGCGCTGGAGGACAGCGACGACGTGCAGAACGTCTTCGCCAACTTCGACATCTCCGACGAGGTCGGCGCGCAGCTCGACTCCGAGTGACACGGCGTCGTCCGTGCCACGGTGAGTGATCGTTCTCACGGCCCGGCCCGGTGGTCCCAGGACCGCCGGGCCGGTGTCGTCGGCGGGGTTGTCGGACCCGGGCGGTAGCCTTCGCGAAGGCCGCTCGCCGTGAGCGGCGGATCGGCGAGGGACGGGGCGTGGCGTGCGGGTGCTGGGTGTTGACCCGGGGCTGACCAGGTGCGGGGTCGGCGTGGTCGAGGGCATGCCGGGCCGGCCGTTGCGGATGGCCGGGGTGGGCGTGGTGCGCACGCCGGCCGACGCCGAGATCGGGCAGCGGCTGCTGCTGGTGGAACAGGGGCTGGAGAGCTGGCTGGACGAGCACCGGCCCGACCTGGTCGCGGTCGAGCGGGTCTTCGCCCAGCACAACGTCCGCACCGTGATGGGCACGGCCCAGGCGAGCGCGGTCGCGATGCTCTGCGCCACCCGGCGCGGCATCCCGGTCACCCTGCACACCCCCAGTGAGGTCAAGGCCGCCGTCACCGGCTCCGGCCGGGCCGACAAGGCCCAGGTCACGGCCATGGTGCAGCGCCTGCTGCGGCTGGACGCGCCGCCCAAGCCCGCGGACGCGGCCGACGCGCTGGCGCTGGCGATCTGCCACATCTGGCGCGGCGGGACGACCAACCGGCTGCAGGCCGCGGCCGAGGCCGCCCGCTCCGGGCCCGCCCGGGGCCCCTTCTCCGTGAAAGGCAGTAGTCGGTGATCGCCTTCGTGCAAGGACCGGTGGCGGCCATCGCCTCCGGCATCGCGGTGGTCGAGGTCGGTGGGGTCGGCATGGCCGTCCAGTGCACCCCGAACACCCTGGCCGGCCTGCGGCTCGGTGAGCCCGCCCGGCTGGCCACCTCGCTGGTGGTCCGGGAGGACTCGCTGACCCTGTTCGGCTTCGCCGACGACGACGAGCGGGCCGTGTTCGAGATCCTCCAGGCCGCGCCGGGCGTGGGCCCCAAGCTGGCCCAGGCGATCCTGGGCGTGCACAGCCCCGACGCGCTGCGCGCCGCGGTGGCGGGCGGGGACGAGAAGGCGCTGGTCGCGGTGCCGGGCATCGGCAAGGCGAAGGCGGCCAAGCTGCTGCTGGAGTACAAGGACAAGCTGGGCGCCCCGCACGGCGCGGTGCCCGCGCAGAAGCCGATCGCCACCGGCCCCGCGCCGTGGAGCGAGCAGCTGCACTCCGCGCTGACCGGTCTCGGCTACGCCCCGCGCGAGGCGGACGACGCGGTCGCCGCCGTCACCCCGGAGGCGGAGGCCCAGCAGTCGCCGGACGTCGGCGCCCTGCTGCGGCTGGCCCTGCGCGGCCTCAACCGCGCCCGCTGAACCCACCCGACGACCTGCCCGTCCGTCGACACCGACACCGCAGACCCTGGAGCCCGCGAGGATGTACGACTCGGAACCCGCCGACCGGCTGGTGACCGCCGCCGCCGACGGCGAGGACCAGGCGGTCGAGGCCGCGCTGCGCCCCAAGCTGCTGGACGAGTTCATCGGCCAGGAGCGGGTGCGCGAGCAGCTGTCCCTGGTGCTCCAGGCGGCCCGCCAGCGCGGCAGCGCGCCGGACCACGTGCTGCTGAGCGGCCCGCCCGGCCTGGGCAAGACCACCCTCTCCATGATCATCGCCGCCGAGCTGGGCGCCCCGATCCGGATCACCTCCGGCCCGGCCATCCAGCACGCGGGGGACCTCGCGGCGATCCTCTCCTCGCTCACCGAGGGCGAGGTGCTCTTCCTCGACGAGATCCACCGGATGTCCCGGCCGGCCGAGGAGATGCTCTACATGGCGATGGAGGACTTCCGGGTCGACGTGATCGTCGGCAAGGGCCCGGGCGCCACCGCCATCCCGCTGGAGCTGCCGCCCTTCACGCTGGTCGGCGCCACCACCCGGGCCGGGCTGCTGCCGCCGCCGCTGCGCGACCGCTTCGGCTTCACCGGGCACATGGAGTTCTACGCCCCGGCCGAGCTCCAACGGGTGGTGCACCGCTCGGCCACGCTGCTGGACGTCGAGATAGACCCGGCCGGCGCGGCCGAGATCGCCGGGCGCTCGCGCGGCACCCCGCGCATCGCCAACCGGCTGCTGCGCCGGGTCCGCGACTACGCCCAGGTCCGGCACGACGGCGTGGTCACCCCCGCGATCGCCGCCCGGGCGCTGGACGTCTACGAGGTGGACGCCCGCGGCCTGGACCGGCTGGACCGCGCGGTGCTGAGCGCGCTGCTGCGGCTGTTCGGCGGCGGCCCGGTCGGCCTGTCGACCCTCGCCGTCGCGGTGGGGGAGGAGGCCGAGACGGTCGAGGAGGTGGCCGAGCCGTTCCTGGTCCGCGAGGGCCTGCTCGCCCGCACCCCGCGCGGCCGGATCGCCACCGCCGCGGCCTGGCAGCACCTGGGCCTGACCCCGCCGGTCCAGACCACGCGGGGCAGCGTCCCGCCCCAGCCGGAGCTGTTCCGGCCGGACGGAAGTTGACCGCTCTCGGCCGAACGGGTGAGACCCGGCCGTCGGTTCCCGCCCCCGCCCGGCGCTGTGCCCCGGGGAGGAGACGGGGGCGAACTCCCGGGAATCCGTGCAGGCGGAGGGTCGCCACTTTCGGCGGCAGGATGCGATGCTTGGCGTTGTCCGATCAGTTCGGGGTCGCCTAGACTCCGCCGGACCGCCCCTCTCACCTGACGGGCCGACCCATACCACACAGGCCGCCGGCCGGCGGCCCGTAAAGGACCCTGGCTGCAGTGAACCTCATCATCCTTCTCCTCCCGATCATCGCGATCGTGCTCATGTTCCGGTCGCAGAAGAAGCGCCAGCAGCAGCAGCAGAGCATGCAGACCTCGCTGGAGCCCGGGGCGGGAGTGCGCACCATCGGCGGCCTGTACGCCCAGGTGAAGGCGGTCAACGACGAGACCGTCGAGCTGGAGATCGCGCCCGGCGTGGTCACCCACTTCACCAAGAGCGCCATCGCGGCCGTCCTGGACCCCCAGGAGTGCGACGCGATCATCAACGGTCGCCCCGCCGACGACGAGCTGTCCGAGCCGGAGGCCGAGGACACCGACGCCGCGCCGGTCGAGGACAAGCCGCTGACGCTCACCAAGGACAGCGCCGAGAAGGGCGATGTCAAGGGGGATGTCGAGGGCGGGGCTCCCGCGAGCAAGTAGTACGGCCGGGCAACCCGCCCGGTCGCGCGGCGCAGTGCCGCGAGCCCACAGGACCTCAGGGCCGCAGACCCGCCATGCCCCCGTCCCGCCACGAGCCGGACGGGGGTCCGGTCGGCGACGTGGCATGGACAGGGAGAAACGAGCAAGGTGGCAACACCCAAGTCGCGCCCGCGCGACGGCTACCCAGGGCGGGCGCTGGCCCTCATCCTGGTCGTCACCGTCGGACTGGTCGCCCTCATGTTCGGGACGGGCAACACCAAGCCCCGGCTCGGTATCGACCTCGCAGGCGGCACCAGCATCACGCTGACCGCGAAGTCGAAGGATCCCAAGGCGATCACCAAGGCGAACATGGACATCGCCGTCGGGATCATGGAGCGCCGCGTCAACGGGATGGGTGTCTCCGAGGCGGAGGTCCAGACCCAGGGCTCGGACACGATCATCGTGAACATCCCCAAGGGCGGCGACAAGCAGAACGCGGCGGACCAGGTCGGTACCACCGCCCAGCTGTTCTTCCGTCCGGTCCTGGCGGTCGCGCCGAGCGGCTTCACGCCGCCCGCGCCGCCCACCGGCACCCCGTCCGCGGGCGCCTCGGGCACCCCGAGCGCCGCCCCGTCGGGCAGCGCGACGCCCACGGCCGGCGCGAGCGGCTCCGCGAGCCACGCTCCCACCCCGTCCGCCAGCGCGAGCGCCACCAAGCAGGGCCGCTCCGTCGGTGAGGCCCTGGCCGCCGAGGGCTCCACCCCGAGCCCCGCCGCCACCGGCGTCAGCGGCACCCCGTCCGCCCCCGCCACCGGGTCGGCCGCCCCGAGCGCCCAGGCCACCCAGCCGAGCGCCGCCGACGTGAGCGCGGCGATGACCCAGGGCACCGTGCCGCCGGAGCTGGCCACCGCGTTCGCCAACCTCGACTGCACCAAGCCGGAGCAGCGCTCGACCCAGACCGGCGCCGTGGACAAGGCCGTCGTCGCCTGCTCGCAGAAGCCCGTCAAGGGCGGCTACTACGAGAAGCTGGCGCTCGGCCCCGTCGCGGTCAAGGGCTCGGACGTCTCCAAGGCCCAGCCCAGCCTCGACACCCAGACGGGTGCCGGCTGGCAGGTCCAGCTGCAGTTCAACGGCACCGGCACCGACGCCTTCACCAAGGTCACCGGCCAGCTCGCCTCCCAGACCCCGCCGAACAACCAGTTCGCGATCGTGCTGGACAACGAGGTCGTCTCGCACCCGCAGGTCAACGGCCCGATCCCCGGCGGCAGCGCCGTGATCACCGGCCAGTTCAGCCAGCCCGAGGCGCAGGACCTCTCCAACGTGCTGAGCTACGGCGCCCTGCCGCTGGAGTTCAGCAAGGGCGACGTCACCACCGTCTCCCCGGCGCTCGGCAGCGACCAGCTCAAGGCGGGTCTGATCGCCGGCGCGATCGGCATGCTGCTGGTGGTCGCCTACTCGCTGATCTACTACCGCGGCCTCGGCCTGGTCTCGATCGCCGGTCTGCTCGTCTCGGCGGCCCTGACCTACTCGATCATGAGCCTGCTCGGCGGCGGGATCGGCTTCGCGCTGAACCTGCCCGCGGTCTGCGGCGCGATCGTCGCGATCGGTATCACCGCAGACTCCTTCATCGTGTACTTCGAGCGCATCCGCGACGAGGTCCGCGACGGCGCCCCGCTGCGCCCGGCCGTCCAGCGGGCCTGGCCGCGGGCCCGACGCACCATCCTGGTCTCGGACTTCGTCTCCTTCCTCTGTGCCGCGGTGCTCTACGTGGTCTCGGTCGGCAAGGTCCAGGGCTTCGCGTTCACCCTGGGTCTGACCACCGCGCTGGACGTCGTGGTGATCTTCCTCTTCACCAAGCCGATGATCACGCTGCTGGCCCGGCGGAAGTTCTTCTCCGACGGCCACCCGTGGTCCGGCCTGGACCCGAAGCGGCTGGGCGCCCGCCCGCCGCTGCGCAGCACCCGTCGCCGTAACTCCTCCTCTGCCGCCGTGAAGGAGGCCTGACACCGTGTCGCGCTTCTCCAATCTGGGCCACCGGCTCTACCAGGGCGAGGTCAGCTTCGACTTCGTCGGGCGCCGCAAGCTCTGGTACTCGATCTCCGGCGTGATCGTGCTGATCGCGGCGATCGGCCTGGCGATGGGCCTGCACCTGGGCATCGAGTTCAAGGGCGGCTCGGTCTACACCGTGACCAAGCCGGGCCTGTCGGTCTCCCAGGCCCAGGACACCGCCGACGGGATCGTCTCCTCGCACCCGCTGGTGCAGTCGACGGACAGCAACAAGATCCGCATCCAGGTCAGCAGCGACGAGACGAAGAGCTCGGACGAGATCCGTTCGCAGCTCTCGCAGAAGCTCGGCGTGCCGCTGGACACCGTCGAGGCCCAGGTGATCGGCCCCAGCTGGGGCAAGCAGATCTCCAACAAGGCGCTCACCGGCCTGGTCGTCTTCATGGTCCTGGTGACGGTCTACCTGGCGATCGCCTTCGAGTGGCGGATGGCGGTGGCCGCCCTGGTCGCCCTCATCCACGACCTCCTGATCACCATCGGCGTCTACGCCCTGGTGGGCTTCGAGGTCACCCCCGGTACGGTGATCGGCTTCCTGACCATCCTCGGGTACTCGCTCTACGACACGGTCGTCGTCTTCGACACCGTGAAGGAGAACGCCAAGGGGATCACCAAGCAGAACAAGCTCACCTACAGCGAGGCGGCCAACGCGGGCCTCAACCAGACCCTGGTGCGCTCGCTCAACACCACCGTGGTGGCGCTGCTGCCGGTCGCCGCGCTGCTGTTCATCGGTGGCGGCCTGCTGGGCGCCGGCACCCTGAACGACATCTCGCTCGCGCTGTTCATCGGCCTCGCGGCCGGTGCCTACTCCTCGATCTGCGTCGCCACCCCGCTGCTGGCTCAGCTCAAGGAGGAGCAGCCGGAGATGAAGGCGCTGCGCAAGCGCGTCCTGCAGCACCGGGCCGCCGCGGCGGCCAAGGGCGAGGGCGCCGACGCGACGGCGACCGACGAGGGTCCGGAGGACGACGAGCCTGCGGGTATGGTCGGTCAGCGCGGCCGGTCGGCCGGCACCACCCGTGCCAAGGGCCGTCCGTCCACCAAGCGCTGAACCGCACCCGACCCTGAGGACAGAACACCGTGACCACCGCCGACACCGCACTGGCCGAGCTGCTGAACAGCCGGATCCGGGACGTCCCGGACTACCCGAAGCCGGGTGTGCTGTTCAAGGACATCGCGCCGCTGCTCGCCGACGCCGAGGCCTTCGGCGCCCTCACCCGGGCGCTGGCGGACCGGGCGCTGGAGCTCGGGGCGACCAAGGTGGTGGGCCTGGAGGCGCGCGGCTTCGTGCTGGCGGCTCCGGCGGCCTTCGCGGCCGGGCTCGGCTTCGTGCCGGTCCGCAAGGCCGGGAAGCTGCCCGGCGAGGTGTTCCGGCGCTCGTACGAGCTGGAGTACGGCTCGGCGACGCTGGAGGTGCAGTGCGACGCCTTCACGCCCGGTGAGCGGGTGCTGGTGGTGGACGACGTGCTGGCCACCGGTGGCACCATCGGTGCCTCGCTGGACCTGGTGAAGGAGGCCGGCGCCGAGCTGGCGGGCGTCGTGGTGCTGATGGAGCTGGGCTTCCTGGACGGCCGCGAGCGGCTGGCCGGGCACCTGGGCGACGCCCCGCTGGAGACGCTGGTCACGGTCTGAGGGGCAGGACGGAAGGACGGCGGTCGGATCATCCGGCCGCCGTCCTTCCGTTTCCGGGCCCGGCCCGATGAACACCGGGCTGCCCGGCTCGGTACCATGAAGATTCATCCCCTCCCGGTAGTGCCCGGACCGCACGGGCCTCGGCGGGGGTCGGCCCCGGTGCCCCGAGGAGTGTCCTTGCCCGACGAGGTTGTGCCCACGGCCGCAGCGGCCGCCCCCGAGAACCACCCCACGCCCTCGGGGGCCACCCCGGCACGCCCGGCGCCGGCCTCCTCGCGCCAGCTCGCCCCGCTCGGCCGCGGCTCCGGCAGCGGCGGCGGGATGCGCGCCCGGCTGGCCCGCCTCGGCGGCCAGCGCTCCAGCGTGCTCAACCCCGTCCTGGAGCCGCTGTTCCGCTCGATCCGGGCGAACGACCCCAAGGCCGACCCGGCGCTGCTGCGCGACATCGAGCGCGCCTACGCCGTCGCCGAGAAGTGGCACCGCGGGCAGAAGCGCAAGAGCGGCGACCCGTACATCACCCACCCGCTGGCGGTCGCGACCATCCTGGCCGAGCTCGGCATGGACGCCGCGACCCTGATGGCGGGGCTGCTGCACGACACCGTCGAGGACACCGACTACGGCCTGGAGACCCTGCGCAAGGACTTCGGCGACTCGGTGGCCCTGCTGGTCGACGGCGTCACCAAGCTGGACCGGGTCAAGTTCGGCGAGGCCGCGCAGGCCGAGACCGTCCGCAAGATGGTCGTGGCGATGGCCAAGGACCCCCGGGTCCTGGTGATCAAGCTCGCCGACCGCCTGCACAACATGCGCACCATGCGCTACCTCAAGCGGGAGAAGCAGGAGAAGAAGGCCCGCGAGACGCTGGAGATCTACGCCCCGCTGGCGCACCGGCTGGGCATGAACACCATCAAGTGGGAGCTGGAGGACCTCGCCTTCGCGATCCTCTACCCCAAGATGTACGACGAGATCGTCCGGCTGGTCGCCGAGCGCGCCCCCAAGCGGGACGAGTACCTGGCGACCGTCATCGACCAGGTCCAGGCGGACCTGCGCGGCGCCCGGATCACCGCCTCCGTCACCGGCCGGCCGAAGCACTACTACTCGGTCTACCAGAAGATGATCGTCCGGGGCCGGGACTTCGCCGAGATCTACGACCTGGTGGGCATCCGGGTCCTGGTCGACACCGTCCGCGACTGCTACGCGGCGCTGGGCACCATCCACGCGCGGTGGAACCCGGTGCCGGGGCGGTTCAAGGACTACATCGCGATGCCCAAGTTCAACATGTACCAGTCGCTGCACACCACGGTGATCGGTCCGGGCGGCAAGCCCGTCGAACTCCAGATCCGCACCTTCGACATGCACCGGCGGGCCGAGTACGGCATCGCCGCGCACTGGAAGTACAAGCAGCGCGCCGTCGCCGGGGCCTCCAAGATCCGCACCGACACCCCGACCCAGGTCCGCAAGGACGACAAGGCCGGCGCCGTCAACGAGATGGCCTGGCTGCGACAGCTGCTGGACTGGCAGAAGGAGACCGCCGACCCGGGCGAGTTCCTGGAGTCGCTGCGCTTCGACCTGGCCAGCAACGAGGTCTTCGTCTTCACCCCCAAGGGTGACGTGATAGCCCTGCCGGCCGGCTCGACCCCGGTCGACTTCGCCTTCGCGGTGCACACCGAGGTCGGCTACCGGACCATAGGGGCCCGGGTCAACGGCCGTCTGGTGCCGCTGGAGTCGACCCTGGAGAACGGCGACGCCGTCGAGGTGTTCACCTCCAAGGCGGAGAACGCCGGACCCTCCCGGGACTGGCTGGGCTTCGTCAAGTCCCCGCGCGCCCGCAACAAGATCCGCGCCTGGTTCTCCAAGGAGCGCCGCGAGGAGGCGATCGAGCACGGCAAGGAGGCGATCGTCCGGGCGATGCGCAAGCAGGGCCTGCCGATCCAGCGGATCCTGACCGGCGACTCGCTGGTCACCCTGGCCCACGAGATGCGCTACCCCGACATCTCCTCGCTCTACGCCGCCATCGGCGAGGGGCACGTCGCCGCGCAGAACATCGTCCAGAAGCTGGTCCAGGCGCTCGGCGGCGAGGAGGGGGCCACCGAGGACCTCGCCGAGACGGCCACGCCGACCCACGACAACCGGCGGGCCGTGCGCCGCCGGGCCAAGGGCGACCCCGGCGTGATCGTCAAGGGCGTCGAGGACGTCTGGGTCAAGCTGTCCCGCTGCTGCACTCCGGTGCCGGGCGACCCGATCGTCGGCTTCGTCACCCGCGGCAACGGCGTCTCGGTGCACCGCGCCGACTGCGTCAACGTGGAGTCGCTGAGCCAGCAGCCCGAGCGGATGATCGACGTCGAGTGGGCGGCGACCCAGTCCTCGGTCTTCCTGGTGGCCATCCAGGTCGAGGCGCTGGACCGCTCCCGGCTGCTCTCGGACGTCACCCGGGTGCTCTCCGACCAGCACGTCAACATCCTGTCGGCGGCGGTCCAGACCTCCCGGGACCGGGTGGCGATGAGCCGCTTCACCTTCGAGATGGGCGACCCGAAGCACCTGGGCCACGTGCTCAAGGCGGTCCGCGGCGTCGAGGGCGTGTACGACGTCTACCGGGTCACCTCGGCCCGCAAGTAGCCGCACGCACGAGGAAGGCCCCCGGGGAGCTCCCCGGGGGCCTTCCTCGTGCAGTGCACTCAAGTGCGCTGAGCGGGCTCAGCGGGCCGGAATCAGCCGCTGAACTCCTCCTGGCTCCGGTGGGCCTGCTCCAGCAGGGTCTCCACACCGGAGAGCTCGGCCTCCAGCTTGGCGACCTTGCCGGCGTTGCCCGCCGAGCGGGCCTTGTCCAGGTCGGCCCGGAGCTTGTCGGCCTTCGCCTCGAACAGGCCCACCATGCCGGCCGCGCGGGCCTTGGCCTCCGGGTTGGAGCGCTTCCACTCGCTGTCCTCGGCCTCGCGGATGGCCCGCTCGACCGCGTTCAGCCGGCCGTCCAGCTTCGGACGGATGTCGCGCGGGACGTGGCCGATGGCCTCCCAGCGCTCGTTGACCTCGCGCAGCGCGGCCTTGGCGGCCTTGAGGTCGGTGATCGGCAGGATCGCCTCGGCCTCGGTGGCCAGCGCCTCCTTGAGCTTCTGGTTCTCCACCTGCTCGGCGTCGCGCTCGCTGAACACCGCGGAACGGGCCTGGAAGAACACGTCCTGGGCGCCGCGGAACCGCGCCCACAGCTCGTCCTCGACGTCCCGCTGCGCCCGGCCGGCGGACTTCCAGCGCGCCATCAGGTCGCGGTAGGCGGCCGCGGTGCTGCCCCAGTCGCTGGACGAGGAGAGCGCCTCGGCCTCGGAGACCAGCGCCTCCTTGGTCTGCCGGGCGTGCTCGCGCTCGGCGTCCAGGGTGGCGAAGTGCGCCTTGCGGTGCTTGGAGAAGACCGAGCGGGCGTGCGAGAAGCGGTGCCACAGCTCGTCGTCGCTCTTGCGGTCCAGCCGCGGCAGGCCCTTCCAGGTGTCCACCAGGGCGCGCAGCCGGTCCCCGGCCTCCCGCCACTGGGTGGACTCGGCGAGCTGCTCGGCCTCGGAGACCAGCGCCTCCTTGGCGGTGCGGGTCTCGTCCTGGGCCTTGGCGCGGGCGGCCTTGCGCTCCTCCCGCCGGCTCTCGATCTCACCGGTGAGCGTGTCCAGGCGCTTGGCCAGCGCGTCCAGGTCGCCGACCGCGTGCCCCTCGGTGACCTGGGCGCGGAGGTGCTCCAGCGCGGTCTGGGCGTCCTTGGCGGCCAGGTCGGTGGTGCGCACCCGCTTCTCCAGCAGGCCGATCTCCACCTCGATGCCCTGGTACTTGCGCTCGAAGTAGGCGAGGGCCTCCTCGGGCGAGCCGGCCTGCCAGGAACCCACGACGCGTTCGCCGTCCGCCGTCCTGACGTACACCGTGCCCTGCTCGTCCACACGGCCCCACGGGTCGCTGCTCATAGCGCGTCCTCCACATGACGTCGCGCCCGCTCCGGGGCGGCGCACGACCGTCGTCCACAGTTGATGTGCGGCGGACCGATGAGTCCGCCGTCCCCGTCCGCCGTGCCTTGCTGCCGAGGGTGACGGCTAGGCGGGTCCGGGCACCCTATACAACGCCAACATAGGCGACCAGGACCGGTGCTGTCCGCATCCGGGCCGGGCGATTTCGGTCCGGGACCGGGCGGGGGGCGCTGCGCGCGCCCGCCGCCGGTGGTCCCGGGTTCGGTCAACCCTTGGACACCGTAACCGAGTTGAGGGTGACGTCGGCCATCGGGTGGCCGTCGCCGGCGCCCTCCAGGGTGCCCGCGGCGGCGATCTTCTGGACCACGTCCAGGCCGCCGGTGATCTTGCCGAACGGGGTGTAGTTCGGCGGCAGCTGGGTGTCCTTGTAGACCAGGAAGAACTGGCTGCCGTTGGTGCCCGGGCCCGCGTTGGCCATCGCCACGGTGCCCGCCGGGTAGGTCGCGCCGGTCAGGTTCTCGTCCGCGAACTGGTAGCCGGGGCCGCCCGAACCCTTGGCGGTCGGGTCGCCGCACTGGAGCACGAAGATGCCGTCGGTGGTGAGTCGGTGGCACTTGGTGTGGTCGAAGTACTGCTCGCCCGCCAGGAAGTTGAACGAGTTCACGGTGTGCGGGGCCTTGGCCGCGTCCAGCGTGACGGTGACCTTGCCGCAGTTGCTGTCCAGCGACATGGTGTACGAGGCACCCTTGTCGATCGACATGGCCGGCTCGGCCTTGAACTGCTTGCCGTTGGGCGAGCCCGCCGCCGGGGCGGCGCAGCCCTCGACCGGCTTGCGGGTCGGGGTGGCGGCCGGGTCGGCCTGGGCCGGGTCGCTCTGGCTCGGCGCGGCCTGCGGGGTGGCGGCGGCCGAGGTGCCCTTGTCCTTGTCGGAGCTGAACGCGCCGCCGGCGAGGAGCCCGCCGCCGGCCAGCACCACCACCGCGAGCGAGGCGCCCAGGATCGTGTTGCGGCGCCGCCGGGCGGAGGCCGCCTCGGCCCGGCGCTGCGTCTGGCGCTCGTACTTCTCGCGGGCGAGCTGCCGCCGCCGCTGTTCGCTGCTGACCACCGGCCGTGTCTCCTGAGCATGTGCGGGAAAAGTGGATGGGTTCCGGAGCGGATCATCGCACCCATCGGCGGCCAAGTGTAGGGACCGGGCCCGTAAGGACGCGGTGAACCTGTCATGGCCCCGGCCCGCCACCGCCTATCTGGTTCGCAACCGGACCCGGACCGCCGGTAGGCTTCCCTTACGTCATCACTACTGGTAGCCACCGCAGCCCACCGCCGCACCCACCCGAAGGACGCGCGTGTTCATCGCCGGATTCCCCGCTGGAGCCTGGGGCACCAACTGCTACCTGGTCGCGCCGGCGGCGGGCGAGGAGTGCGTCATCGTCGACCCCGGGCACCAGGCCGCGCAGGGCGTCGAGGAGCTCATCCGTGAGCACCGGCTCAAGCCCGTCGCCGTCCTGCTCACCCACGGCCACATCGACCACGTCGCCTCGGTGGTCCCGGTCTGCGGCGCCCGCGGCGTCCCGGCCTGGATCCACCCCGAGGACCGGTACATGATGTCCGACCCGGAGAAGGCGCTCGGCCGTTCCCTGGGCACCCAGTTGATGGGCGAGCTCACCGTCGGGGAGCCCGACGACGTGCGCGAGCTCACCGACGGCAGCGTGCTGGAGCTGGCCGGCCTGCGGCTCACCGTGGACCACGCCCCGGGCCATACCGGGGGGTCGGTGACCTTCCGGACGCCCGGTGCCGAGGACCTCCCCCCGGTGCTGTTCTCGGGCGACCTGCTGTTCGCCGGCTCCATCGGGCGTACCGACCTCCCGGGCGGGGACGGCGAAGCGATCATGCGCTCGCTGGCCCGGGTGTGCCTGCCCCTCGACGACTCCACCGTGGTCCTCTCCGGCCACGGCGGTCAGACCACCATCGGCCGCGAGCGCGCCACCAACCCCTACCTCCGACAGGCAGCGGGGGCGGCCGGCGCCCCGGCTTTCCCGCGACGAGGAATGTGACGGAAGAGAAGTTGAGCACCTTCACCGCCCCCAAGGGCACCTACGACCTGCTGCCCCCCAGCTCCGGGACCTTCCTGGCGATCCGCGAGCGCATCGCCGCGCCCGCCCGCCGGGCCGGTTACGGCTACGTCGAGACCCCGGTCTTCGAGGACGTGAAGCTGTTCTCCCGCGGTGTCGGCGAGTCCACCGACATCGTCTCCAAGGAGATGTACACCCTCACCACCAAGGGCGGCGACGAGCTCGCGCTGCGCCCCGAGGGCACCGCCTCGGTGCTGCGCGCCGCGCTCCAGGCCAACCTGCACAAGCAGGGCAACCTGCCGGTCAAGCTCTGGTACTCCGGCTCGTACTACCGCTACGAGCGCGCCCAGAAGGGCCGCTACCGCCAGTTCTCCCAGGTCGGCGCGGAGGCGATCGGCGCCGAGGACCCGGCGCTGGACGCCGAGCTGATCATCCTGGCCGACGACGCCTTCCGCGCGCTGGGCCTGAGCGACTACTCGCTGCTGCTCAACAGCCTCGGCGACAAGCAGTGCCGCCCGGTCTACCGCGCCGCCCTGATCGAGTTCCTCTCCGGCCTGGACCTGGACGAGGAGACCCGCCGCCGTGCGGAGATCAACCCGCTGCGCGTGCTGGACGACAAGCGCGAGTCGGTGCAGGAGCAGCTGGTCGGCGCGCCGATGCTGCGCGACTTCCTGTGCGAGGAGTGCAAGGCGTACGACGAGAAGGTGCGCGAGCTGCTCACCGCCGCCGGCGTCGCCTTCGTCGACGACCCGAAGCTGGTCCGCGGCCTGGACTACTACACCCGCACCACCTTCGAGTTCGTGCACAACGGCCTCGGCGCCCAGTCCGCGATCGGCGGCGGCGGCCGCTACGACGGCCTGTCCGAGATGATCGGCGGCCCGGCGCTGCCGTCCGTCGGCTGGGCGCTCGGCGTGGACCGCACCTACCTGGCCCTGGAGGCCGAGGGCGTCGCCCTCGACCTGCCGCCCGCCACCTCCGTCTACGCCGTCGCGCTCGGCGAGGAGGCCAAGAACCTGCTGTTCGCCAAGGTGGTCGAGCTGCGCCGGGCCGGCGTCGCCACCGACCTCGCCTTCGGCGTCAAGAGCATCAAGAACGCCATGAAGTCCGCCGACCGGTCCGGCGCCCGCTTCGCCCTGATCGCCGGTGACCGGGACCTCGCCGAGGGCGTCGTCCAGCTCAAGGACATGAGCACCGGCGAGCAGTCCCCCGTCGCCCTCGACGCACTCGTCACCACCTTGAAGGAGAAGCAGCTGTGATCCGCACGCACGACGCGGGCACGCTCCGCCCGGAGCACGCAGGCACCACCGTCACCCTGGCCGGCTGGGTCGCCCGCCGCCGCGACCACGGCGGCGTCGCCTTCATCGACCTGCGCGACGCCTCCGGCACCGTGCAGATCGTGGTCCGCGACCTCGACTCGGTGCACGGCCTGCGCGCCGAGTACTGCGTCAAGGTCGTCGGCGACGTCCGGGTCCGCCCCGAGGGCAACGAGAACCCGGACATCCCGACCGGCGCGGTCGAGGTCGTCGTCAGCGACATCGAGGTGCTCTCCGAGGCCGCCCCGCTGCCGTTCCCGGTCGCCGAGTACGAGCCGGGCACGGTCAACGAGGAGGTCCGGCTGCGCTACCGCTACCTGGACCTGCGCCGCGAGGGCCCGGCCAAGGGCCTGCGGCTGCGCTCGAAGGTCAACAACATCATCCGCCGGGTGATGGAGGAGAACGACTTCCTCGACATCGAGACGCCGTACCTCACCCGCTCCACCCCCGAGGGCGCCCGCGACTTCCTCGTCCCGGTCCGCCTGCAGCCCGGCCACTGGTACGCCCTGCCGCAGTCGCCCCAGCTGTTCAAGCAGCTGCTGATGGTGGCCGGCATGGAGCGGTACTACCAGATCGCCCGCTGCTTCCGCGACGAGGACTTCCGCGCCGACCGCCAGCCGGAGTTCACCCAGCTGGACATCGAGGCCTCCTTCGTCGACCAGGAGGACATCCTGGCCCTCGGCGAGAAGATCGTCGGCTCGATCTGGCGCGAGGTCCACGGCTACGAGATCCCGAACCCGCTGCCGCGGATGACCTACGCGGACGCCATGGGCCGCTACGGCTCCGACAAGCCGGACGTCCGCTTCGGCCAGGAACTCACCGACCTCACCGAGTACTTCAAGGGCACCGAGTTCCGCGTCTTCCAGGCCCCGTACGTCGGTGCCGTGGTCATGCCGGGCGGCGCCTCGCAGCCGCGCAAGCAGCTGGACGCCTGGCAGGACTGGGCCAAGGCGCGCGGCGCCAAGGGCCTCGCCTACGTGCTGATCGACGGCGAGACCGGCGAGCTGCGCGGCCCGGTCGCCAAGAACCTCTCCGCGGAGCACCTGGCCGGCCTCGCCGCCGCGGCCGGCGCCAAGAACGGCGACGCGGTCTTCTTCGCGGCCGGCAAGGAGCGCCCCTCGCAGGAGCTGCTCGGCGCCGCCCGCCTGGAGATCGGCCGCCGCTGCGAGCTGATCGACGAGTCCCAGTGGGCCTTCCTCTGGGTCGTCGACTTCCCGATGTTCGAGCCGATCGAGGACGACAAGGGCCAGTTCCAGGGCTGGCACGCGGTGCACCACCCGTTCACCGCCCCGACCGCGGAGTCGCTGGACACCTTCGACACCGACCCGGGCGCGGCCCTGTCCAACGCCTACGACCTGGTCCTCAACGGCTCGGAGCTGGGCGGCGGTTCGATCCGTATCCACCAGCGGGACGTCCAGAAGCGGGCGTTCGACGCGATCGGCCTGTCCGAGGAGGAGGCGGCCTCGCAGTTCGGCTTCCTGCTGGACGCCTTCAACTACGGCCCGCCGCCGCACGGCGGGGTCGCCTTCGGCCTCGACCGGATCGTCACGCTGCTCGGCGGCTACGACACCATCCGCGACGTCATCGCCTTCCCGAAGACGTCCACCGGTGGTGACCCGCTGACCGGCGCGCCGACCCCGATCACCCCGGCCCAGCGCCGCGAGGCCGGCGTGGACGCCCAGCCCAAGGTCCGCGAGGACGCCAAGCCCGAGGCGCAGCCCAAGAGCTGACGCCTCGTCATACGCGCTAACCTGCAACGGCCCCGGACGGTCCACCCACCGTCCGGGGCCGGTCCACAACGTGGTGTGACACAGGGAGGGTTGACTCGATGCAGGTCACCACGAGAGTCGAATGTCCGCAGGACGCCCCGGCGACCAGGCGCGTGCTCATGGCCGCGTTCCCCGGGCCGGACGAGGCGGATCTGGTGGATGCGCTGCGCCGCGACCCGGCCTGGCTGCCCGGGCTGTCGCTGGTCGCGGTCGACGACGGCGGGCTGGTGATCGGCCACGCCCTGCTGACCCGGCTGCGGGTCGGTGACGGCGGCGGGGCCGGTGACGCGCTGGCGCTCGCGCCGGTGGCGGTGGCGCCCGAGTGGCAGCGCCGGGGCGTCGGCGAACTCGTCGTCCGGGCGGCGCTGGCGGCCGCCGAGGAGGCGGGGGAGAAGCTGGTGGTGGTGCTCGGCGATCCCGGGTACTACGGACGGTTCGGCTTCATCCCGGCCGGGTGGCACGAGGTCTCCGGCCCGTTCGAGGTGCCGGAGGCGTACTTCCAGGTGCTGCCGCTGGCGGCGTACGACGGCGACCCGCGCGGGCTGTGCCGCTACCCGGAGCCCTTCGTCGCGGTCTAGCGGACGTCTCGGGGGCGTCCCGCGATCCGGTTCGCCCCTTCCTCCGGTCCGACCTGCGGGGTCACCGTTCTGCGCCTACGGTGAAGGGTCATCGGCAGTAGTCGGACGGAGGACCCGAGAGTGGCCAAGGGGCAGCAGCGGACCGCGAAGCCGGAACGACTGGCGAAGAAGCCGTACGAGCGGGAACTGCTGCGGCTGCAGCAGGAGCTGGTGAAGCTCCAGGAGTGGGTGCGGGTCGAGGGCGCCCGCCTGGTGGTGGTCTTCGAGGGGCGGGACGCGGCCGGCAAGGGCGGGGCGATCAAGCGGGTGACGGAGTACCTGAACCCGCGCATCGCCCGGGTCGCGGCGCTGCCCACCCCGACCGAGCGGCAGAAGACCCAGTGGTACTTCCAGCGGTACGTCGAACAGCTCCCGGCGGCCGGGGAGATCGTGCTGTTCGACCGCAGCTGGTACAACCGGGCCGGGGTCGAGCGGGTGATGGGCTTCTGCAGCGACGAGGAGTACTGGCAGTTCCTGCACCAGTGCCCGACCTTCGAGCAGATGCTGATCGAGGCGGGCATCCTGCTGCGCAAGTACTGGTTCTCGGTCAGTGACACCGAGCAGGAGCAGCGGTTCCGGGACCGGCTGGAGGACCCGATGAAGCGCTGGAAGCTCTCCCCGATGGACGTGGAGTCGATCACCCACTGGGAGGACTACTCGCGGGCCAAGGACGAGATGTTCGTCTACACCGACATCCCGCAGTCGCCCTGGCACGTGGTGGAGAGCGACGACAAGCGGCGGGCCCGGATCAACATGATCGCCCACCTGCTCTCCACCGTCCCGTACCACGAGGTCGCCCCGCCGCGGATCGAGCTGCCGCCCCGCCCGGCCCCGCACGGCTACCAGCGGCCCCCGCGCGATCTGCAGAAGTACGTCCCGGACCACGCCGCCGGGCTGCGGTAGCCGGCATCGCGCGGGGGCGGGCACCGCGCGGGGGCGGGCCTGTCGGCGGGCTCAACTAGGCTTCCGGTGTGGACGAACCGGACCTCTTCACCGCCGCCGCCGAGGAACTCCAGGCCAGGGAGCCCGGCCGGGCCCCGCTGGCCGTACGGATGCGCCCGCGCACCCTGGACGAGGTGGCCGGGCAGCGGCAGCTGCTGAAGCCGGGCTCGCCGCTGCGCCGGCTGGTGGCGGGCTCCCGCGGGCCGGCCGCCACCAGCTCGGTGATCCTCTGGGGGCCGCCCGGCACCGGCAAGACCACCCTGGCCCACGTGATCAGCCAGGCCGTGGAGGGCCGCTTCGTCGAGCTCTCCGCGATCACCGCCGGGGTCAAGGAGGTCCGGGCGGTGATCGACGGCGCCCGGCGGGCGGTCGGCATGTCCGGCCGGGAGACGGTGCTGTTCCTGGACGAGATCCACCGCTTCTCCAAGGCCCAGCAGGACTCGCTGCTGCCCGCCGTGGAGAACCGCTGGGTCACCCTGATCGCGGCGACCACCGAGAACCCGTACTTCTCGGTGATCTCCCCGCTGCTGTCCCGTTCGCTGCTGCTCACCCTGGAGTCGCTCACCGACGAGGACGTCCGGGCGCTGCTGCGCCGGGCGGTGGAGGACGAGCGCGGCCTGGAGGGCGCGCTGGAGCTGACCCCGGAGGCCGAGGACCACCTGGTGCGGCTCGCCGGCGGGGACGCCCGGCGGGCGCTGACCACGCTGGAGGCGGCGGCCGGGGCGGCGCTGGAGAAGGGCGAGGCGAGCATCTCGCTGGCCACCACCGAGACCGCCGTGAACCAGGCGGCGGTGCGCTACGACAAGGACGGCGACCAGCACTACGACGTGGCCAGTGCGCTGATCAAGTCGATCCGCGGCAGCGACGTGGACGCCACGCTGCACTACCTGGCCCGGATGATCGAGGCGGGGGAGGACCCGCGGTTCATCGCCCGGCGGCTGATGATCTCGGCCAGCGAGGACGTCGGCCTGGCCGACCCGACGGCGCTGCAGACGGCGGTGGCGGCGGCCCAGGCGGTGGCGCTGATCGGCTTCCCGGAGGCCCGGATCATCCTGTCCCAGGCGGCGATCGCGCTGGCGCTGGCGCCCAAGTCCAACTCGGCCTACCTGGCGATCGACGCGGCGCTGGCGGACGTGCGGCAGGGGCTGGCCGGGGCCGTCCCGCCGCACCTGCGGGACGCCCACTACGGCGGCGCGGGCAAGCTCGGGCACGGCCAGGGCTACCAGTACCCGCACGACCTGCCGGAGGGCATCGCCACCCAGCAGTACGCGCCGGACTCGGTGCACGGCCGGGAGTACTACCGGCCGAACCGGCGCGGCGGCGAGGTGCGGTACGCGGACACCGTGGACTGGACGCGCGGGCGGCTGCGGGGGGAGCGCCGGAGCGCCGAGAAGCAGGCGGACAGGGCTGAGAGGAAGGCTGGGGAGGCCGGGGAGGCGCCCGGGGAAAAGGGCGCGTGATCCACCGGTATACTCGGTCGGAGTGCCAAGTCCCGGGACGGCGGCGGGGGAGACCCCACCGACCGGCCGCACCAGCGGGACATCGGCCGTAGGCCTCCTCCGGGAGGCCCGCACCAGGAGCGTCGCGCACCGTTTCGGTGTCGCGGACGGCCCGGTTTTCCGGGCCCTCCGTGTGACCAGCACTTCATGTGCCCGGCTCCGGAGAGCGGCTGATCCCTTCGCGCAGGCGTCGGGGTTATCTCCGGGTCGCGACATGCGACCTCCGTCAACACCTGGTGAAAGCCGTATTCGTAAGCAAGGAAGGTTTGGTTCATGGCGAACCAGAAGCGTCCCAAGGTCAAGATCGCGCGTGCGCTCGGCGTGCCGCTGACCCCGAAGTCCGTCAAGTACTTCGAGGCCCGCCCGTACCCGCCCGGCCAGCACGGCCGTGGTCGCAAGCAGAACTCGGACTACAAGGTCCGTCTGCTCGAGAAGCAGCGTCTGCGCGCCCAGTACGACCTGAGCGAGAAGCAGATGGCCCGCGCGTTCGACCGCGCGAAGAAGGCCGAGGGCAAGACCGGTGAGGCGCTCGTCGCCGACCTGGAGACCCGTCTGGACTCCCTGGTCCTGCGTTCGGGCATCGCCCGCACCATCTACCAGGCCCGCCAGATGGTCGTCCACGGCCACATCGAGGTCAACGGCGGCAAGGTCAACAAGCCGTCGTTCCAGATGAAGCCGGGCTTCGTGGTCACCGTCCGCGAGCGCTCCAAGGAGAAGGTCCCCTTCCAGGTCGCCCGTGAGGGTGGCTACGCGGGTGAGGGCCAGACCCCGAAGTACCTCGAGGTCAACCTGAAGGCCCTGGCCTTCCGCCTGGACCGTGCGCCGCAGCGCAAGGAGGTCCCGGTGATCTGTGACGAGCAGCTGGTCGTCGAGTACTACTCGCGCTGACCCGCGCTCGGTTCGCAGTTCGCCGAACCGGCAGCGAGCCCCCGTCGCCTTTCGAGGCGGCGGGGGCTCGTCCCTTTTCCGGTGCCGGTCGGCCTCCGGTCTCCCGGTGCCGGTCGGCCCTCCGGCTACAGCTCCGCGCCGGTCATCGCGGCGGCCAGCCGCAGGTGCGGGCGGGCCTCCTCGCCGCGGCCCTGGCGCTCCAGGGTGCGGCCGAGCATCAGCCGGGCGTAGTCCTCGGCCGGGTCGAGGTCGAGGATCCGGCGCAGTTCGGCCTCGGCGCGGCCGAGCTGGGCGGAGTGGAAGTAGCTGCGGGCCAGCAGCAGCCGGACCGAGAGGTTGGCCGGCTCCTCGGCCAGCACGCCTTCCAGCATGCGGGCGGCGTCGCTGTACGCCTTGGACTCGAAGTAGAAGTTCGCGAGGCGGTACTCGTCGTGGACGGCCATGGTGCTCCTTCCGGGTGGATCCTTGCCTCCTCAAGCAATCCGCAAGCTTCAGCTATTCCGCACCGGCGCCGGGGCCGGTGCGGGCGGCACCGAACAGGGTCCGGGGCCGGGTTCCGGGCCGCCCGGCGCGCCCCCGTCGCCGAGCGCCCGGCCGACCGCGGCGTCCAGGTCCAGCCGCCCGCCCACCTGGTAGCAGTCCTCGTACTCCTGCTCGGTGAGCCCGGCCCGGGCGCGCTCGGCGCACTCCTGGTGGGTGCCGAAGAAGGAGCGGGACCCCAGGAAGGGGTTGCCGACCGCGCGCCAGATCCGGTGCGCCGCGCCCTGCAGCACCCGGGCCTCGCACAGGGCGGCCGGCTCGCCCGGCGAGGGCGGCTCGGTCTCCAGCAGTGCCAGCAGGTCGATCCCCAGCACGATGCCGAGCAGGTCGTGGAAGCGGTGGTTCAGCCGGACGCACTCGCGGGCCAGCACGCGGGCCGGCTGGACGGCGCCGTCCAGGAAGTGCGAGTACGCCATCGCGTACAGCACGTAGCCGTACGCCCACTGCTCGCCGTGCTCCTCGCACACCTCGCGGGCCTGGCCGAACCAGAGCTCGGCGCTGTCCGGATCGCCCTGGAACAGGTAGGCGAGGCCCAGCTCGACCATCGCCATCACCACGTTGCTGTTGAGCTCGCCGATGGTCCGGTAGTGCCAGAGCGCCTCCTCGAACAGCTCGGCGGCGCGCTCCGGGTCGTCACCGATCAGGGCGGCGCAGCCCTGGCGGTGGACGGCGTAGGCGAGGGCCCGGTCGTCGCCGGTGTCCAGGGCCTGGCGGCGGCACTCCTCCAGGGCGGGGCGGGCGACGCCGAGGTCGCCCTGGAGGGTGGCCATGTAGCCGGTCACCCAGAGGGCCTTGGCCCGGACCTCGGTGGGCTCGCGGTCCAGGGCGAGCGCGCGGTCCAGCCAGTGCCGGCCCTCGCCGAGGTGGCCGCAGCCGACCCAGTAGAACCACAGGGTGCCGGCCAGCAGCAGGGCGATCTGCTCCTCGCCGGGCTCGGCGAGGCAGAACTCCAGCGCGGCGCGCAGGTTGGCGTGGGCGAGCAGGGTGCGCTCGGCGGTCTCGGCCTGCCGGGGGCCGAACCACTCGACCTCGCCCCAGGTGGCCACGCCCAGGTACCAGTCCCGGTGGCGGCGCAGCAGCCGGTGCTCCTCGCCGGCGGCGCGCAGCCAGTGGCCGCCGTACTCGCGCAGGGTGTCCAGCAGGCGGAAGCGGACGCCGAAGGCGCTGTCCTCGCGCAGCACCACCGACTTGGCGACGAGTTCGTCGAGCAGGTCGAGCACGTCCTCGGGCTCGATGCCCTCGCCGGCGCAGACGTACTCGGTGGCCTCCAGGTCGAAACTGCCGGCGAAGACCGACAGGCGGGCCCAGAGTAAACGTTCCTGCACTGTGCAGAGCTCGTGACTCCAGCCGATCGTGGTGCGCAGCGTCTGGTGTCTGGGCAGGGCCGTCCGGGAGCCGCCGGTGAGCAGCCGGAAGCGGTCGTCCAGCCGGGCCGTGATCTGCTCCACCGACAGCGCGCGCAGCCGTCCGGCGGCCAGCTCCACGGCCAGCGGGATGCCGTCGAGCCGACGGCAGAGCAGGCCGACCGCCTCCGCGTTCGCCTCCGTCACCGCGAAGGACGGCAGGACGGCCCGCGCCCGGTCGGCGAACAGCCGCACCGCGTCCGGCAGCGGGGCCGGGGCGTCCGGCCGCTCCTGCGGCGGGTCGACCGGCAGCGGGGTCAGCGTCAGCAGGTGCTCGCCCGAGGCCCGCAGCGCGGTGCGGCTGGTGGCCAGCACCCGCAGCCCGGGCAGCGCGCGCAGCAGCGCGTCGGTCAGCTCGGCGCACGCCTCCACCAGGTGCTCGCAGCCGTCCAGCACCAGCAGCAGGCGGCGCCCCGCCAGGTGCTCGCCCAGCACGTCCAACGGTGGCCGGGCGGTGCCGTCGGTCAGCCGCAGCGCCTCCAGCACGGCGTGGCCGAGCAGCAGCGGGTCCTGCACCGGGGCCACATCCACCAGCCAGGTGCCGTCCGGGAAGGCCTCGGCCGCCCGGTCCGCCGCCCGCAGCGCGAGCCGGCTCTTGCCGACCCCGCCGGGCCCGGTCACCGTCACCAGCCGCGCCCCGGCGAGCAGACCCGCCAGCTCGGCCAGTTCCCGCCCGCGCCCGACGAAGCCCGTCACCTCGGCGGGCAGCCGGCCCGGCTCCGACTCGCGCGGCCACGCCGCGGGCTGTGCTGTCCAGTCGCCGGCCAAGCGCTGCTCCCCGTTGTTCCCGGCCCGGACCGCGGCGGTCCGGACGTGCGTCGGGCCGTACGGGCGACGGCCCGCCTGGCTGAACGAGGTGACCGGACGGTAGGTTACGCGCGCGGTTCGCACATCCGGGCGAGGCCACGGCCGTGACCCGGTCCGGAAAGCGGACCCGGGCGCGATAGGGTTCGGTTGGGAACCGCAAGGCGAGGGAGCGCGCAGAAGTGTCCGTGGGAGAGCTGGCCGGCTTGCTCGTCGCCGTGTTCTGGGCGGTCCTGGTCACCCTGCTCGCGGTGGTGCTGGTGCGACTCTCCCGGGTGTTGAAGGAAGCCACCGTCCTGGTCTCCGCGGTCACCGAACAAGCCGTCCCGCTGTTGGCCGACGCCGGTGCCGCGGTGCGCAGCGCCAACGAGCAGCTGGACCGGGTGGACGAGATCACCGCCAACGTCCAGGACGCCGCCGCCAACGCCAAGGCGCTCTCCTCCACCGCGGCCGCCACCCTGGGCGGACCGCTCATGAAGGTCGCCGCGTTCAGCTACGGCGTCCGCAAGGCCGTCGCCAAGCAGCAGGGCACCCTGCCGAGCGTGCCGGTGCAGCCCGCCGAGCGCGACGAGCTGGCCCGGCTGATCCGGGCCGAGGTGCGCGCCGCGACCGCGCCCAGGAGCGGCCTGTTCTCCCGGGTCCGGCGAGCGGTGAGGGGCTGACCGGATGGCACGGATCTTCTGGATGGCGGTCGGCGCCGGCGCCGCGGTGTGGGCCATGAACAAGGCCAACGGCGCCGTGCAGCGGCTCACCCCGGACAGCCTCTCCGGCACCGCCGCGCGCGGTGCGCTGCACCTGGGCGACCGGGCCAGGCAGTTCGCCCAGGACGTGCGCTCCGGCATGGCCGAGCGCGAGGAGCAGCTCAAGGACGACCTCGGACTGCACGGCACGGCCGTGGCGGAGCCCCGGAGCACCCGCCGGGTGCTGCGCGGCGAGCCGCAGTACCGAGCTATCTCGGCGGTGCCCGGTCGCCCGGCCGCCGCCCTGCCCCCCGCCCGCGCCCTGCCCGACGGCGGGGGCCGCACCGTCCCACAGACCATTGAAGAAACGCCCCGCCGAGCCCTGCCGCGGGGCGGAACGAACCGGAAGGACCACTAATGGAGTCGGCTGAGATCCGCCGCCGCTGGCTGCGCTTCTTCGAGGAGCGCGGCCACACCGTCGTTCCGTCGGCGTCCCTGGTCGCCGACGACCCCACCCTGCTGCTGGTCAACGCCGGCATGGTGCCGTTCAAGCCCTACTTCCTGGGCGAGGTCAAGCCGCAGTTCTCGCGCGCCACCAGCGTCCAGAAGTGCGTGCGCACCCTCGACATCGAGGAGGTCGGGAAGACCACCCGGCACGGCTCCTTCTTCCAGATGTGCGGCAACTTCTCCTTCGGTGACTACTTCAAGGAAGGAGCCATCAAGTTCGCCTGGGAGCTGCTCACCACTCCCGTCGCGGACGGTGGCTACGGCCTGGAGAAGGAGAAGCTCTGGATCACCGTCTACAAGGACGACGACGAGGCCGAGCAGATCTGGCGCGACGTCATCGGCGTGCCCTCCGAGCGCATCCAGCGCCTGGGCATGAAGGACAACTTCTGGTCGATGGGCGTCCCCGGCCCGTGCGGCCCGTGCTCGGAGATCAACTACGACCGCGGCCCCGCGTACGGCGAGGAGGGCGGCCCGGCGGTCAACGGCGAGCGCTACCTGGAGATCTGGAACCTGGTCTTCATGCAGTACGAGCGCGGCCACGGCGACGGCAAGGACGGCTTCGAGATCCTCGGCGACCTGCCGAGCAAGAACATCGACACCGGTCTCGGCCTGGAGCGCCTCGCCGCCATCCTGCAGGACGTCGACAACCTCTTCGAGATCGACACCAGCCGGATGATCCTCGACCGCGCCGCCGAGCTCACCGGCCACACCTACGGCGCCGACCACAAGTCGGACGTCTCGCTGCGCGTGGTCACCGACCACATCCGCACCGCGCTGATGCTGGTCGGCGACGGCGTCACCCCCGGCAACGAGGGCCGCGGCTACGTGCTGCGCCGCATCCTGCGCCGCGCCATCCGCAACATGCGCCTGCTGGGCGCCACCGAGCCGGTGGCCAAGGAGCTCATCGACGTCGCGATCAAGGCGATGGCGCCGCAGTACCCCGACCTGGAGAGCGACCGCAAGCGCATCGAGACGGTCGTCGTCGGCGAGGAGGCGGCCTTCCTGCAGACCCTCAAGGCCGGCACCAACCTGCTGGACGTCGCGGTCACCGAGACCAAGCAGTCCGGTGGCGTGGTGCTCTCCGGCGACCAGGCCTTCAAGCTGCACGACACCTACGGCTTCCCGATCGACCTCACCCTGGAGATGGCCGAGGAGCAGGGCCTCCAGGTCGACGAGGCCGGCTTCCGCCGTCTGATGCAGGAGCAGCGGGACCGCGCCAAGGCGGACGCCAAGGCGAAGAAGATGGGCCACGCCGACGTCGCCGCGTACCGCGAGGTCGCCGACAAGTCCGGCGCGAGCGTCTTCACCGGCTACAGCCTGACCGAGGGCGAGGCCACCGTCGTCGGCCTGCTGGTGGACGGCGTCCCGGCGCCGGCCGCCTCCGAGGGCGACGAGGTCGAGCTGATCCTCGACCGCACCCCGTTCTACGCCGAGGGCGGCGGCCAGCTCGCCGACCACGGCCGGATCCGGCTGGAGTCCGGGGCGGTCGTCGAGATCCGCGACGTGCAGCAGCCCGTCCCGGGCGTCGTCGTCCACTCGGGCGGCGTGCTGTTCGGCGAGGTCGTGCTCGGCGCCTCGGCGTACGCCACGATCGACATCGACCGCCGCCGGGCGATCGCCCGCGCCCACTCGGCCACCCACCTGACCCACCAGGCGCTGCGCGACGCGCTCGGCCCGACGGCCGCCCAGGCCGGCTCCGAGAACGCCCCGGGCCGCTTCCGCTTCGACTTCGGCTCGCCCGCCGCCGTTCCGGGCAGCGTGCTGGTGGACGTCGAGCAGAAGATCAACGACGTGCTGGGCCGCGAGCTGGAGGTCACCGCCGAGGTCATGACGATGGACCAGGCCCGCAAGGCCGGCGCCATCGCGATGTTCGGCGAGAAGTACGGCGACGAGGTGCGGGTCGTCTCGATCGGCGACTTCTCCAAGGAGCTGTGCGGCGGCACCCACGTCGGCAACACCGCCCAGCTGGGCCTGGTGAAGCTGCTCGGCGAGTCCTCGATCGGCTCCGGCGTGCGCCGCGTCGAGGCGCTGGTCGGCGTCGACGCGTACAAGTTCCTGGCCCGCGAGCACACCGTGGTGGCCCAGCTCACCGAGCTGGTCAAGGGCCGCCCGGAGGAGCTGCCGGAGAAGATCTCGGGCATGCTCGCCAAGCTCAAGGACGCCGAGAAGGAGATCGAGCGCTTCCGCGCCGAGAAGGTGCTGGCCGCCGCGGCGGGCCTGGCCGACTCGGCCGAGGACGTGCACGGCATCGCCGTGGTCGCCGCGCAGGTCGCCGACGGCGTGGGCGCGGACGAGCTGCGCAAGCTGGTCCTGGACGTGCGCGGCCGTCTGGGCGCCCGCCCGGCCGTGGTCGCCGCGTTCACGGTGGCCAACGACCGCCCGCTGACCGTGATCGCGACCAACGAGGACGCCCGCGGCCGCGGCATCAAGGCCGGCGAGCTGGTCCGCACCGCCGCCAAGACCCTCGGCGGCGGCGGTGGCGGCAAGGACGACGTCGCCCAGGGCGGCGGCTCCAACCCGGCCGCGGTCGGCGAGGCAATCGCCGCGGTGCGCGGCCTGGTCGCGGAGCGCGCCAGCTGATGGAGCAGGAGGAGAGGCCCTTCCGGCGTGGGCGGCGGATCGCCGTCGACGTCGGTGACGCCCGGATCGGGGTCGCGTCCTGCGACCCCGACGGGGTGCTCGCCACACCGGTGGAGACCGTTCCGGCCGGGGTGAAGTCGCAGGCCAGGATCGCCGCGATCGTCGAGGAGTACGACGCGATCGAGGTGGTCGTCGGGCTGCCGCGCTCGCTCAGCGGCAAGGAGGGTCCGGCCGCGGAGAAGGTCCGGGCCTACGCCACGCGGCTGGCCAACCGGGTCTACCCGGTGACGGTGCGGCTGGTGGACGAGCGGATGACGACCGTCACCGCGACCCACGGGCTGCGCGCCTCGGGGGTCAAGGCGAAGAAGGGCCGCTCGGTGGTCGACCAGGCCGCCGCGGTGGTGATCCTCCAGACCGCCCTTGAGTCCGAACGGGTGAGCGGACGCCCGCCCGGTGAGAGCGTCGAGGCGACCGGCTGACCGGCCTGCTCTAACGTCCCGAAGAGGGGTGGGGGGGGGGGGCGGTGGGGGGCGGGGGGGCGGGGCCGGACAGCGGGAGCGGTTGTGGCGGGCGGTGGGAGAGTGGGACTGGGGGCGGGC
>NZ_JBHYGR010000072.1:0-12037 GCF_042738155.1 Kitasatospora sp. NPDC059088
GTACAAATCGGGGGTTTGAGGGGTGCGGGGGGGGGTCTGTTGCCCCGGGGGTGTATAAATGGGGGGCCGCCCGCCCCCCCTCGGCGGCCCGCCGAGGGGGGACGAGGGCGACCGGCCCGACCGTCAGCCCTGGTCGGCCACCACCGGTGCAGCGGCGGCGAGTTGGGCCAGGTAGCGCTCGGCTGCACGGAGCTTGCGGTTGTCCGGGCCCGGGAGGAAGGCCCGCAGCTCGATGATCTCCGGGGCGATCCGGATCGCCTCCGCCCGGTCGGCGATCGAACGCCAGCAGGCCTCGGCGTTGGTGGCCGCCCGCTGGGTCTCCTGGTGGTCGGCGCCCTGCGAGCGGAGCAGCGTCAGGGCGACCTCGCGGTAGATGCCGGCCGCCTCCGCGGTCCGGCCGGCGAGCCGGCACACGTGGGCGCGCACCTGGCGCACCTGGAGGACCGGCTCGGAGACGGCCCCGTGCTCGGCGATCGCCTCCAGTTCGAGGGCGAAGGCGAGGTCGGTGGCGGCGGCGTGGTCCCCGGCGTCGGCACTGCGGACGATCCGTCCGATCACCTCGCGGTAGTCCTCGCGCGGCGCGTTGGCGGCCGGTGCCTCGGCCGGGGCGGGCGGCTGGTCGGCCGGTGCCTCGGCAGCCGGCACCGCGTCGGTCGGAACCTCGGCGGTCGGAACCTCGGCGGCCGGTTCCACGTCCGTCGGGGAGACGTCGGCCGGGACGGCATCGGTCGGCACCGCGTCCTGCGGGGCCTCGGCCGTCGGACCGCTCTCGTCCGGGACGGCGTCCCGGGGCTCCTCGACCGGCTCGACCGTCTCGGTGGGCTCGGTGGGCTCGCCAACCCCCGTGGCACCAACGGCGGTTCCGGCTGCCTCGACCGGCTCCGCGTCCTCCGGCCGGGCCTTGCGCAGCGTGACGCCCGCCGCCGAGGCCTCCTCCGCCGACGACGCGGCATCGGCCGCGGCCGTGGCCGTGACCGCCGCCCCGGCGGGCTTGTGCAGACTCACCCCCGAAGCCGTGTCAGCGGGCTGCTCGCCCGCCTTGCGCAGGCTGACCGGGCGGGACGGACGGGGCGGGGTCGGCGGCACTCCGGGCTTGACCAGGCTCACCGGCCCGCCGACGGGCGTGACGGGCAGTGGGGCGGGCGCCACCGGTGCCCGCCCGGCCACGGCGTCCTGCGGCTCCGCCTGCCGCGGCAGCGGCAGCGGTGCCACGGCGGGCAGCGGTAGCGGCAGTTCGGACGGCACCGCGTCCGCGACGGGCAGCGCCTCCGGCAGCGGCAGCACGACGTCCGCCACCGGGGCCTCGCCCCGGCGGGCGGTGTTGCGGAAGACCGGGCGGTCCGGCGTGTGGGTGGCCAGGATGACCACGTCCGGCCGCAGCACCGAGTACACCTGCTGGCGCAGCTGCTCGGGGGCGAGCACCTCGCCCGCGCCCGGACGGCCGCCGTGCAGCGCCTCGATCAGTGCGCGGGTGAAGGTGCCGATCTGCTCCGGGTCCGGGCTGACGACCGCCCACAGCGGGATGCCCTCGGTGAGCGGCGAGACGGTGCCCTGGAGGTAGGGCCAGGCGTTCTGGTCGGCGCTCAGGTCGGCGATGACCAGGGTCTGCCACTCGGCCGGACGGTGGCTCAGTTCGGCGGCGATCGCCTGCCAGGGCAGGCCGTCCTGCCTGGCGTCGCGCAGGGTGAGCTGGAGCTGCCCGCCGCGCTTGTCGGCCACCACGTGCCCGCCCAGGTGGACCAGCAGCGGGCCCGGGTGGCGGGAGGCGGCGCGCAGGTGGGCGAGGACGGTGTGCGGATCGCTGGCGCCGGGGAGGTGGACGGCGTCCACCGCGTCCGCGGCGAGCAGCACCTGCGGCGACACGGCCGCGAGCATCGCGGACAGCACCGGTGCCTGGGCGGGACCGCCCCGGCCCCAGGTGCGGCGGCCGGAGTTGCCGTATCCGCCCTCGATCACCAGGATCCGGCCGCGCGGCGCGGCACCGAGCCCACCCGGGGCCGACGGGGCCGCCGAGACCGTCGGCACCGCAGCCGCGGACGGCGCCGGTGCCTGGGGCTGAACCTGGGGCTGGGCCCCTGCGGCGGGCAGGCCGGTGAGGGTCCATCCGGTGGGCGCGACCGGCGGCGCGGGCGGCACCGGGGCGGTGAACGCCGCGGGCGGCAGCGGGGGCGCGGGCGGCGGCTCGTACAGCGCGGCGGGCCCGGGCGGGTGCTCCTCGGGCCGCCCTGCGGGCTGCTGCGGCGGTACGGCGTCCCAGGGGCCCGAGTCCGCAGACGGCTCGGGACCTCCGGAAACAGCAGTCGTCTCCGCCATCTTCTGGTCACCGCCCCGCCCCGCCGCGTCCGCGGCGTCTGATGCCCTTGCCTTCGTGGTGCCAGCCACCACGTCCCGTGCGCGCCACCCTACGAGATCCCGGCACACCCGAGCCAGGCCGGGTGGCCGATCGGCGTGCCACGGCGCGGGCACCGGCCACTATCGTGCCGTCATGACCGATCCGGGGCTCCCCCTGCTGTTCCTCGACGTCGACGGGCCCCTGATCCCCTTCGGCGCCCCGCCGCCCGGCGGCTACCCCACCTACCCGGGCCCGGGCGCGGGCCCGTCCGGCAACCCGCTGGTGGCCCGGGTCGACCCGGGGCTCGGGCCCCGACTGCTCGCCCTGCCCTGCCAACTGGTCTGGTCCACCACCTGGTTGACGGACGCAAACGCCTGCCTCGCGCCCCGGCTGGGTCTGCCCCGGCTGCCGTACGTGGACTGGCCGGACACCGACCTGCCGGGTGACGGCAGCACCCTGCACGCCCAACTGCACTGGAAGACGAGCACCTTGGTCGCCTGGGCGGCCGGACGCCGGTTCGTCTGGGTGGACGACGAGATCACCCCGGCCGACCGGCGCTGGGTCGAGGCCAACTCCCCGGCCGCCACGCTGCTCCACCGCGTCGACCCCCGAGTCGGCCTCACCGAGGCCGACTTCACCACCGTCGACACCTGGCTGCACGCCACCTGACCGCGCTCCGCCTGACCGCGCTCCGCCTGACCGCACGCCCCCGCCACGACCGACACCGACCGGCCGTACCCGGTGGATCGGGTACGGCCGGTCGGACATCCGGGCGGCCTCGCCTGCTCAGGAACCGTCGACTCAGGACCGGCGGCTCAGGAACCGTCGACTCAGGACCCGGCGAGCAGGTCCCGCAGCAGGGCGACCGTGTCGGCGTCCAGGTCCCGGCCGGTGCGACGGCTCAGTGCGTCGAGGCGGTTGACCGCGCGCAGCAGCTGGTCCCGCGCGCCGGCCGACGCGTAGGCGTAGAAGAGGTCCCGGTGCAGGAGTTCGACGTCCGGGGCGACGGCGAGGCCGCGGAAGACGGCGGCCTCGGCGCTGCGGTGGTCGCCGTACTGGAGGCGGCGGGCGGCGAGTTCGTGGGCGGTGTCCACGATCGCGGCGATCATGTCCTGGCGCTCGGCCTCGGCCCAGCCGTAGGAGGCCGGCGGCGCCTCGGCGAACGGGGCACCGCGGACCAGCGCCAGGGCGTGGGCGAGGGCGGCGTCGGCGGTGGCACTGGTGCTGCGCATGCCGCGCCGGTAGAGGCTGCGGAACTCGTCCCAGTCGCAGGTGACGACGGGGGCGAAGGAGTAGCCCTCGGTGGTGTCGGTGGGCAGGTGGGCACGGCCGTCCGGTGTGCTGCCGAACCAGGCCGCCAGGTCGGCGAGTTTGGCCGGCAGCGGGCTCCTGGCGTCGGCCGCGGTGGGGTGCGGGTCGAGGTGGGCGGCGCCCGGGTGCAGGTCGTGGTCGAGCGCGTGGTGGTCGGCGCCCGGCCGCAGCGCGAGGTAGACGGCGAGTTCGGTGAGCCGGGGCAGCGCCCCTGGTTCGACGGCGCCGGGGGTGCCCGCGACGTCGACCGGGCCGAGCAGCCGGATCCGGGGGGCGTTGCGCGGGGTGTGCGCCTCCGGGGAGCGCAGGATGGCGAGCAGGTCGTCGCTGTCGCTGCGGCCGGACGTGGTCCGGGCGACGGGCGCGACGGCGGCCGGGCCGGGCTCGACCGTGGCCGGCGCCGTATCGGCGGAGCCGCCCTCTCGGCCGCGGCCAGGACCACCCTCGGGACCGGGGGCGGCCCCGGGGACGACCCTGGGGGCGGGGGCGGGACCGACGCCGGGTTCCGGCCGGGCCGGGACGCGCGGGTCGACGCCGGTGGGCGCGGGCGCGCTCTGGTGCGTCGGCACCGGCTCGGCGGGTGACGCGGGTGACGCGGGCGAGGCAGGCACGACGGGCACAGCGGGCACGACGGGCGCCTGCGGGGCCACGGGCCGCACCGGCTGGACGGGGAGCACCGGCACCGAGGCCTCGGCCGGGCCGTCCACCGCCGTCGACTCCGCAGGCCCGGCAGGCCCGGCGGGCCCGACCGGCGCCTCGGCGGGCTCCGCGAATTCCGGGGATTCTGCGGACTCTGCGGACTCCCCCGGCCCGCCCGGCAGCCGCAGGTCGCGGGTGGCCTCGTCGGCGGGCTGCTCCGTCCCGGTGGCCGCCTGCCGCCCCTGACCGTTGACGGCGAAGCGCGCCGGGCCGGGCGGCGTGGGAGCAGGGACGGCGGCGGGCGCGGTCGCAGGAGCGGGCGCGGCCGGGTCGGTCCCGGCGAACGGGCTGGCGCCGGTCCCGATGACCCGGGTCAGCAGCCGGGGCCCGGCCGCCGCCCCCGCGTCCTCCTCGGCCGCCGCCCCCGGGGCGCCGACGGCGGCCAGCACCGGTACGGCGAGCGGGAGTTCGGTGGTGTCGGTGTCCTCGTCCGGGTCGAGGCCGGGACCGTCCAGGGTCCACGCGGGTGCCGGGTGCTGGGTGGTGTCGTCGGCGGCCCGGAGCAGTTCGGCGACCTGGTCGTACTGGTGGTCGTCCAGCCGCTGGAGTTCGACGCTCAGGTGCAGGCCGGGGACGGCGGCCTGGCCGGTGGTCGGCAGGGTCCAGCGGGCGACCGGTCCGGTGCCGCGCTCGGGGGCCCGGGTGATGACGGCGACGCAGGTGCGCGGGCGGGCGTCCAGCAGGCGGCCGAGCTCGGCCGGGGTGTCCCCGCCGGGCTGCTGGGCGCAGAGCACGATCTCCGGCACCCAGGACTCGTCCGCCTGGCCCCGGCTGCGGGCTTCGCGCGGGCTGGTGGCCTCGGCCGCGACCAGGGTGGCGCGGGCCTTGGCGGTGCGCGGGCCGAGCGCGGCGAGCGCCGCCTCCAGGGTGGGGTGGCGGTGGACCCGCTCGGCGGCCGGTCCGGTGATCGGCACCTCCTCGGCGAGGTCCACCAGGTGCAGGTGGAGCCGGTCGGCCAGCGGGCTGTGGGCGAGCTCGATGGCGAGGGTGCGCAGCACGGCGCGGGCGTCGTCGGGGTGCCCGGACAGGTGGAGCAGCCGGACGGCCTCCAGGTCGGCGAGGACCACCGAGCCGTCGGGCGAGGTGCCGAGGGTGACCAGCGCGGGGTAGGGCGCGGGGGTCTTGCGGGCCTGGGCCGGGCTCAGCAGGTCGGAGGACTCCTCGCTGCACCACCAGACGTTGGCGGCGTGCGCGGCGCGGAACGGCGCGATCGGGGTGGCCGGGCCGGACAGGTGCAGCTCGATGGTGTGGTCGGGGGTGATCCGGGCCGCCACGATCGCGGGCAGCCGCTTGCCGCCGCGGGTGGTGTGGCGGGCCAGGGTCCGCAGGGAGCGGTCGAGCAGCTCCAGGCCGGCCTGGTCCTGGCGGACCATCAGTTCGTTCTCGAAGGCGGCGGCCTCGGCCTCGGGCATCGCGATGCGGTGGCCGGGGCGGCGGCCGCGCTGCTGGGTGCCGCGCTTGTAGGCGACGGTGCCGACCATGACGGCGGCGAGCAGCACGCCCACGGTGGACGCGGCGAGGGCGACGCTGTAGTCGTCGCTGGGTGCCGGGGAGGCGTGCGCGGCGGGAGCGGGTGCGGGCGCGCGGTCGGGGGCGTGGGTCGGCGCCGGGGACTGGGTGGCCGGCGCGGGCTGAGGCGTGGCGGCGGGGGCGGGCGTCTGCCCGGCTCCCGCTCCGGCCCCGGCCCCGGCCCCGGAACCGGAACCCGCAGGCGCAGGCGCTGGTGCAGGCGTGGACGCGGGCGCGGGCGTCTGCCCGGGCGCCGGTGCGGCCGCTCCGGGCACGGTGAGCACCATCCCCGGCTCCAGCACGTCCGGGTCGGTCAGCCGTTCCCCGTCCGGCGCCTGGACACCCTTGTTGGCCTCGAACAGCTTCGGCCAGGCCTCGGCGTCCCCCAGCTCCCGCTGGGCGATGGCCGACAGGCTGTCCCCGGACCGGACGGTCACCGTCTTCTGCCCGCCCGCCTCCGGCTCCGTCCCGGCCTGTGGCACCTGCGCCGCGGCGGCCGTGGCCGAGGCCGAGGAGTCACCGGGCGAGGAGTCACCGGCCGAAGGGGCCTGGGCCGGCCCGGAGGACTGGGCGGGCGCCGGGGCCTTCGCCTCGTCCGGCTTGGCGTCCGTCGGCATCAGCAGCTGCCAGCCGGGCTGGATCGGCCGCTCCGCGTCGAAGCGGGTGCCCGAATCGCCCATCACCCGGCCTTCGTTGAGCTTGGCGATCTCCACCCAGCGCTCCCCGGAGCCCAGTTGGCGCTCCGCGATGGACCACAGGCTGTCGGCCGGGCGGCTGTCCCGCACGGTGTAGGTGGGCTGCTGGTCCGCCGACTGGACGGGCGCCGCGGCGGGTTGCGCGGCGGGCAGTGCGGCCCGGTGCACGCCCGGGGTCAACTGCGCCTGGGCGGACGGGCCCTGGGTGAGTTCGGGCACCGCGGCGAAGGCCGCACCGGCCACCGGCAGCAGCGCCAGCACCGAGCCGACCAGCCCGGCCGCCATCCGCTGGCTCCAGCCGAAGGCCGGGATCCGGCGGGCGATCCGGCCACGCAGCTGGGCGGGGACCTCCAGCAGGACGGAGAGCGCGAAGCACGCCCAGGCCAGCCAGCCGACCACCACCAGCAGCCAGAGGAACAGCCGCCCGTCGTCCGGACTGGTGAGCGCCTCGCCCACCCCGCCGGAGGCGACCTCGCCCATCGAGGCGACCGCCCGGGTGCCGTACAGCAGCAGGGCGGGCACGCCGAACAGCAGGGCGAGCAGGGTGACCAGGGCGGCGAGCGCGGCGAGCACCGCGCCGCCGCGGCCGGGTCGGCGGCGCCCGGGGCGGGCGTGCCCCCTCACCGTCGGCTTGCCGCCCTTCCGGGTTCCGCCGTTCCCGGTTCCGCCCGGGCCGGTGCCGGCCCCAACCGTACGGGCCTGGGCGGTACGGGCCTGGTCCTTGGCACGTGGCGCGGCCATCAGTGGGTCTCCGCTTTCTCGACTCCGTGGACGAGGGTCGCACTGCCCTTGCCCGTTACCTTCCGCTCCCCGAGGGCGCCCAGCAGGACCGGCCGGTAGTCGGCCCGCACGGTGACGGTGACGACCCTGTCGTCGTCGGAGAAGACGACCTCGTCCACCTTCAGGCCGTACCGGTCGAGGTAGATCCCGGCGGCCTGCCGGACGTAGTCCTGGCGGACCTTGAAGCCCTTCCCCTGCAACACGTCCGCCTGGTCGAGCTGCTGGCCGCCGACCCGCGCGGCCTCCTGGGCGTAGGCGTCGGTGCGTTCGGCGACCCGCAGGCGGCCGCCCGCGTCGATCACCAACGCGATGACGAGCACCAGGTAGGCGGCGCAGATCGCCACGAAGAGGGCGACCGCGCCCCGGTCGGACCGCCGCCCGGCCGTACGCCGTCGGCGGTCCCGCAGCCCGCTCAGCACCCGCACCCTCTCCCCCCGATCCACACGGTGTCTCCCCACCGGCTCCCCACCGGGCGCCCCTCGGTGTCGTTGCGTCATCCCCCGAGCGCTCTCCGCTTGCGTCTCCCCCGCGCGGGCCGTCCCCAATCCCCCGGCCGCGCCCGTTGCGGCCCGCGCGCCGCCGCCTGCCGTCGTCATGTGCCGCGGTAGCGGTCCATCACCGAGGTGAACTCCCCGACGAGGTGCTTCGTCACGGGCAGCCCGGACGGTCCGCCGAGCAGGTCGGCGAGTTCGACGTCGCAGGTCACGGTGACCGTCACGGCCACCACCCGGCCGCCCGGCAGGTCCATCGGCGCCTCGGACACCTGGACGTCCGAGGTGCGGCAGGACACGCCCTGCTGGCGCAGCGTCGCGAGCGCGGATTCCTTGGCGGGCCCGTCCACCCCGGCGACGCTGCGCTGGAGCGAGCCGGTCCGGGCCCCGACCCGGGCCGCGGCCTCGACCGTGCCGGCCGCGGTCTGCACCCGCCCGGCGGCGATCGCGAGCAGCACCAGTCCGACCACGCCGGGTACCACGATCGCGGCCTCGATCGCGATCCCGCCCCGGTCCGTCCGCCTCGGCCTCCGCGGCCGCCCGCGCCACCCCGGCCGCGCCATCCGCCCCGGCCGTCCCGACCGGTCGGCACCGGCCCGCGCCGACCGCCTCACGGCTTCACCACCGGGGGGACGAAGCGCTCGCGCGGCGCCTCGGCGAACTGCCGGACGGTGGGCCCGGTGAGCCCGGGGATCAGCAGCGGCGGCGTCAGCTCCACGGTGACCTTGATGGTGTCGTCCGAACTGCCGTCCGTCCCCACCTGGTACGCGTGCACGCCCTGCCGGTCCAGGAAGTCCCGGGCCTGCCGCGCGGCGGCCTCGGTCGCCGCCGACGCCGTCGCGTTGCCCTGCACCCGGCCGGCGTCCACGCCCTCCCGGGCGGCGGTGAGCGCGACCTGCCGGTCGTACCAGATCAACGCGGCCTGGACGACCAGCAGCAGGAGCAGCAGGACGACCGGGAAGACGATGGCCAGACTGATGCTCATCGATCCCCGGTCGCCCCGACGGCGGAGCGGACGACGACGGACCCGGATCACTTGGTGGCGCCCCCCGCGCCGCCCGCGGCGCCACCGCCGGGCAGGTTCGGGTCCTGCTCGACCTTGGTGACCACCTTGTCCTTCAACAGGTACAGCGCGGTCGCGACGGCCCCGGCGACGAACACCAACGCGATGATGGCGAGGGCGAGTTCGATGCTGATGGCGCCGCGGTCGCCGCGTGCCCGGGCGGCCCGCAGCCGGCCCATCCGCAGCGTGAACAGCAGCAGGGCGAACTGCACGGGCAGCAGGACGGGCCGCAGGACGGGCCGCAGCACCCGGCCTGCCAGCTGGGCGAGTCGTACGGTCATCGGGGTCTCCCGGGGTGTGGTGTGTGGTGTCAGCTGCTCGGTCGGGAACGTCACGGGAAGGTCAGTTGAGCATCTGGTGGAGTGCGGGGAAGACGATCAGGACGGTCATCAGCAGGGTCAGGGCGGCGCCCGGCGCGACCATCCGCTCACTGTCGGCGTTGGCCCGGGCCAGGTCCTCGGCGAGCAGTTCGCCGCGCAGGCCCTTGGCCCGGGCCCGCAGGGTGTCGTACACGGCGGCGCCGTCGGTGCCGGACAGCCGCATGATGTCGGCCACGTCCTGGAGCGGGGTGAGGCCCAACTCCTCGGCCAGCGCGTCCAGTCCGGCCCACGGCGGGAGCCGGTCGGTGGCCGCGCGCTCCAGCGCGTCGCGGATCCGCCGGAACACCACGCCCTGCCCGACCGAGGCCGCCCGGCGCAGCGCCTCGGCGGGGCCGCAGTCGGCGGCCCGCTCCATCGCGACGAGTTCCAGGTAGGCGGCGATGCCGTGCAGGTACTCGGTGCGGGCCTCCTTGGCCTCGCCGCGCACCACGCCGTCCGGGACGAACCACAGCAGCCCGGCCAGCAGCGGCCCGGCGACCAGCGGCAGCGCGAACGGCAGGCCGACGTCCATCAGCACGGCCATCGCGCCCAGGTAGGCGGGCAGCAGCAGGCCGAGCGCGGCGAACAGCAGCTTGTGCACCATGAAGCGGGCCGGGGTGCGGCCGATCAGGGCGAGTTCGCGGCGCGGGATCGTCACCCCGCGCAGGGTGAGCGAGCGCTCGCCGATCCGGTCGTACCAGCGCGGCCGTTCGTCCGGGTCCGGTTCGCGGTCGGCCGGGGTGCGGTGCAGCCGGTCCAGCGCCTGGCGCAGGTCCGGTGGCGCGGGGCGCAGTTCGGCGACCAGCAGGGCGAGGCCGCCGGCCGCGACGGCGCCGGCCAGCACGGACCAGGGGGAGATCACCGGACCTCCCCGAGCCGCTCGGCCGGCTCCGGCGCGGACCCGCGCAGCCGGCGCCCGCTCCTGCTGCGCCGGTCGGGGGCGAGCAGCCGGGGCACCGGCGGGTGCGCGGCCAGGGCCCGCATCCAGGCGATGATCGCGACGAACAGGGCGGCGACCACGGCCAGCACGATCTGGCCGAGGAAGGTCCCGTACGGGCGGGTGTACTCGCTGTTGAACGAGCCGATCGTGACGACCAGCACGATGATGCCGACCAGCCAGCGGATGGTGGTGCGGTGCTTGGCCCGGTCGGCCTCGATGGCGCGGCGCTGGCGGACCTCCTCGCGCACCGACTCGGCCATGTCGGAGAGCGTCCGGGCCAGCCCCGGGCCGCTGTCCCCGGCCCGCAGCACCAGGGCGGCGAGCACCTTGTCGGCGGTGGCGTCGGCCAGGCTGTCGGCGAAGGCGTGCAGCGCCTCCTCGGGCCGCCAGCGGGCCTGCAGCCGGGCGGCCAGTTCGCCGATCTCCTCCTCCAGGGCGGCGGGGGCGGTGCGGCGGCTGGTGACGATCGCCTGGTTGAGGCCGACCCCGAGCAGCAGCACGTCGGCGATCCGCTGGGTCCACTCGGAGAGCGCCTCCAGCCGCTCGATCCGGTGGGTGTCCGGGCGGGTGGTGTCGAACAGCCAGGGCAGGCCGAAGACCGCCAGCGGCACCAGCAGCGCGGTCAGCGGGATGCGGGTGAACAGCCAGGCCAGCGGGGCGCCGACGAGGGCCAGCGGCAGCTGGATCCGGCGCAGCCGCACCATCCGCAGCGAGGCGCTGCCGGGGGCGCCGTACCAGAACACGTGGGCGCGGCCCGCCAGCGGGTTGTCCCGGCCGGCCGGCTCGTCCTCGTCGGCGGGTTCGCTGCCGCGCGCCCAGGCCACCAGGGCGACCAGGCCGCCCGCGAGCGCCAGCCCGCACAGGGCGAAGAGCAGCATCATCGCGGGCCACCGCCGATCCGCAGCTGGAGCGGGGCGGCCCAACTCCCGTACCGGGAGCCGAGCAGCGAGGCGTCGAAGCCGGCCCGGCGCAGGTCGTCCAGGCACTGCGGCGGGGTGTGCGGGACGGCCCGCGGCTCGCCGAGGTCCGGCCGGGGGCCGAACACGGTGTTCAGCGCGGGCCGGCCGCTCTCGCCGAGGCCGGTGACCTCCAGGACGTGGGAGACGAAGCGGTGCCGGCGGCCGCCGACGGCGGTCTCGTCGACCATGGAGACGTGCACGATGAGGTCCAGGGCGTTGGCGGTGAGCCGGTAGGCGAGCGCGTCGGTCATGTGCGAGCCGTACTCGAGGCAGAGTTCGGCGATGCGGTCGACGACCATGTGCGGGCCGCGGGCGTGCAGGGTGCACATCGAGCCGCCCTCGCCGTTGGTCATCACCCGCAGCATCGGGACGACCTCGCCGGAGCGGACCTCGCCGACGATGATCCGGGAGAGGGTCATCCGCAGCGCGGCCGGGATGAGGTCGCCGATCGTCAACTCCCCGGCCAGGCGGCCCTCGACGCGCTCACCGTTGCCCTCCCGGGCCTCCATCGGGACGACCTGGCGCAGGTGGCCGAGGGTGTGCAGCCAGAGCTCGAACTCCGACTCCAGGGTGCCGATCCGCTCGTCCGGCGGGATCTCGGCGGCCATCGCGCGCAGCAGGCTGGTCTTGCCGACGCCCTGGGTGCCGGTGATCATCACGTTCTTCCGGGCCCGGATCGCGGCGGCCAGGAAGGCGGCCAAGGACCCGTCCAGGGTGCCGAGTTCGACCATCTCGGGGAGTGTCGCGGAGGCCACCCGGTGACGGCGGATCGCCACGTACGGGCGGGGCGTCACCTCGGTCAGCGCCGGGTGGCGCAGTCCCCCCACCCAGCGCCGGGGGGGGGTGGGGGTGGCGGGGGACACGCAGCGCGCGCCACCGCCCGGCTGGCGGGCCCCGGC